>CAVFND010000070.1:1255-7551 GCA_963623615.1 Oscillibacter sp. ER4
GGTCAAGGTCGCCATCATGGCGGCGATCGCACAGCAGCCCGGCTTCAACATGGCGAATGTGACGAATGTCAGCATCCGCAAGATCTGATTTTGAATTCCACTTCTTCCTTTATCAGCGAAAAGGACGGCACTGCGCCGTCCTTTTTGCTACCGTGAAAAAATTTATTCGATTTAGCGCCAAATTAGCAGACCGTATGTTATAATGGGGGATAAGAAAACAGGCGGAGGCGTTCTCCGCGCCAACGATCAAGCGAGAGAAGGCGGCGACATGGCAAAAATCCCCGAAAAGGCGCGATGGGTCTATGACCTTTTGCTGACGGCGGCGATCCTGGCCATGGCAGCAATGCTCTGCACACTGCTGCGAAGGATCGATGACGGCAGCGGATATGTCAATCTCATCTTTGTGCTGGCGGTCGCGTGTATCTCACGCTGGACAGAGGGCTACTTCTGGGGCATCTTCAGCTCGGTGTCGGGCGTGCTGTTCGTCAACTACGTTTTTACATACCCGTACTGGGCATTCAACTTTACGATCACCGGCTACCCGCTCACGTTCCTCGCAATGCTGACGGTCTCCATGATGATCAGCGCGATGAACACGCAGATCAAAAAGCAGGAAAGGCTGCGCATCGAGACGGAAAAGGAAGCCGTGCGTGCCAATCTTCTGCGCGCGATGTCGCACGACATCCGCACGCCGCTCACGAGCATTGTCGGCAACACCGCCGCGATCCTCGACAACGGGGATTCCTTTTCTCCCGAGCAGAAGCGGCGGCTTTTAGAAGATGTGAACGAGGACGCGCAGTGGCTCATTCGCATGGTCGAAAATCTCCTGTCCATCACGCGCATGAGCGGCGGACAGGCAAAGATCGAAAAGGACTGCGAGGCAGCCGAGGAGATCATCGGCGTCTCAGTCAGCAAGTTCACCAAGCGATTCCCCGCGATCCATGTCTCGATCGAGGTGCCGGACGAGGTGCTGATGGTGCCGATGGACGCGACGCTCATCCGTCAGGTCATCATGAACCTGCTGGAAAATGCCGCCATCCACGGCGGGAACGTCACACAGATCCGCTTCCAGCTCTCGCGCGAGGGGACGAACGCCTGCTTTTCCATCAGTGACGACGGCGTCGGCATCCCGAAGGAGAAGCTCTCGACGATCTTCAAGGGCGGGCTTTCCGGTGTGTCGCACAACAACTTTGATATGAAGAAAAATATGGGCATCGGCCTTTCCGTGTGCTACACCATCGTCAAGGCGCACGGCGGCACGATGACCGCAGAAAATTTAGATTCGGGCGGAGCGTGCTTCCGCTTCTATCTGCCGCTGGAGGAGGGCATCAACAGTGAAATTGAAGGATAAAGTGCTCGTGGTGGAAGACGAGCAGAACATCAGCAACTTTATTTCGACGGTTCTCACCGCGAACGACTTCGACGTGCTGGTGGCGCAGACGGGCGCCGAGGCAGTCTCGATGATCACCTCGCATTGCCCCGATCTTATCATTCTCGACCTGGGACTTCCCGATATGGACGGGATGAACATCCTCAAGGAGGTCCGCTCGTGGTCGAGCCTGCCGATCATCGTCGTTTCGGCGCGCACGCACGAGCATGACAAGGTCATGGCACTCGACCTCGGCGCGGACGACTACATCGAAAAGCCGTTCGGCACGAGCGAGCTGCTCGCGCGTATCCGCACGGCCATCCGCCACACGCGCACGCCGCTCGACAACAACGAGATTGCGCAGTCGGGCAAGTTCAGCGTCAGGGACCTGACGATCGACTACGACAAGCACCATGTGCTCATCGGCGACCAAGACGTGCACCTGACGCTCAACGAGTTCAAGATCGTGGCGCTGCTCGGCAAGTACGCCGGCAAGGTGCTGACGTATGACTATCTCATCAAGCAGATCTGGGGACCGAAGGCCAAGGCCGACAACCAGATTCGAAGGCGGACAATCAGATCCTGCGCGTCAACATGGCGAACATCCGCCGCAAGATCGAGAAGAATCCCGCCTCGCCCGAGTACATCTTCACTGAGATCGGCGTGGGCTACCGGATGCTCGAAAACGAAGCATGATGATAGAGCCGCCCGCGGCTTTATGATACCAGGGCGCGTGCGCGCCCCACACGATCACGCAGACGGCTCCTGCCATTGGGGATGGCAGGGGTCATCTGCGTATTTTGCGCTTTTATGAAAAAGGCGTCTGACTGAAACAATGCGAGTTTCGGCCGGACGTCTTCTTTTTTGCGCGTTTTCATGCAGCAAAGTTTACAATCTCTCTTATAAACATGCCGTTTTGCGGTGCGGGAAATTTTTAACCATCATAGTTATGCTAACTTTTGTGTATATTTTTACCAAATCACCTGTCACCTTGTTTTGCCTCTTTATTCAGAGCTACAATCTTAGGGCGAATTGTTATTCTTACTATTGACATTTTTGAAACATAAATATACAATCAGCGTCACAGCCAGTCCTACGAAGGAGGAAACCACAGCACATGACTATCTGGGAAATTGCAACGAATTATTATCAATACTTCCTGCGAGGGACGCGAACGACCATCCTCATCTCGCTGCTCACCGTGTTCTGCGGTTCGATCCTCGGCTGCCTGATCGCGCTGATGCGTTTATCCAAGGCGAAGGCCCTGCAAAAGTTCGCCAGCATCTACATCACCATCATCCGCGGTACGCCGATGCTCGTGCAGCTCTACATCGTCTACTATCAGCTCGACTTTATCAGCTATCCCACCGGAACCCTCTTCGGCGTTGATCTGGAACGGGCACTGCCGTGTATCATCGCGCTTTCGATCAACTCCTCCGCCTACGTCGCTGAGATCATCCGCGCGGGCATTCAGGCGGTGGACAAGGGCCAGATGGAGGGCGCGCGCTCGTGCGGCATGACGAATGCGCAGGCCATGCGCTACGTGGTGATGCCGCAGGCGGTCAAAAACATTCTCCCCGCCATCGGCAACGAATTCGTCACGATGGTCAAGGAGACCTCGATCATCCAGTACCTCGGCATCGGCGACCTGATGTACAACAACGGCATCGTGGTCACCTCCACCTATAACCCGCTGCCTTGCTACTACATCTCCGCCATCATCTATCTGGCGCTGAACATTATCCTCGGCAAGGGCCTGAACATCTTTGAAGGGCGGCTGAGAAAGAGTGAACGGTAACGTATTGTTCGAGATCAAGGACTTGCAGAAAAAGTTCGGCAGCCTGACCGTCTTCGACGGGCTGAACGAAACCATCTGCAAGGGCGACGTGGTCGTCATCATCGGTCCCTCGGGCGGCGGCAAGTCCACCTTTATCCGATGCCTGAACCTTTTGGAGCAGCCCACCGCCGGTAAAATTTACTTTGAGGGCGAGGACATCACGGCCAAGGGCTTTGATGTGAACAAGCACCGACAGAAGGTCGGCATGGTGTTCCAGCAGTTCAACCTCTTCAACAACCTGACGGTTCTTGAAAATATCACGATCTCGCTCACAAAGGTCAAAAAGCAGTCCGAAGAGGCGAGCAAGGAAAAGGCGCTCAAGCTCTTAAAGCGCGTGGGGCTCGAGGACAAGGCAAACGCCTATCCCTCCCAGCTCTCCGGCGGGCAGAAGCAGCGAATCGCCATCGTGCGGGCGCTGGCGATGGAGCCCGATGTGCTGCTCTTCGACGAGCCGACCTCCGCGCTCGACCCCGAGATGGTCGGCGAGGTGCTGCAGGTCATCTCCGACCTCGCTCGCGACGGCATCACGATGGTCGTCGTCACGCACGAGATGGGCTTTGCCCGAAAGGTCGGCACGCGCGTGCTCTTCATGGACGGCGGGCAGATCGCCGAGCAGGGCACGCCCGAGGAGATCTTCGAGCACCCGCAGAACGCGCGAACCAAAGAGTTCTTGTCCAAAGTCATCAACGTCATTTAGCAAACAAAAATTGTAAAATTTACGATATTATTGGAGGAAACTAAAATGCTTCACACGATCAATCCCGAAATTCTGTTCCTTAAGCAGGAAGATGTCATCAAGGCCGGCCTTCTCGATATGAAACAGATCCTGGCCGTTACGGAAAAGACCTACGCGATGCTCGGTCAGGGCCTCATCAAGAACCCGCCCAAGACCAACACCAGCATCCCCGACAAGGAAAACTGGCAGTCGTTCTTCAACGCCATGCCCTGCTACATCGGCGGCGACGTCAATATCGGCGGTATCAAGTGGGCGGCGGAGTCCAAGAAGAACGCCACTATCCCCGGCATTCCCTACGGCATCGATATTTCCATCCTGAGCGACCCTGAGACGGTGCTGCCGTTCTGCATCCTGGACGGCACGCTCATCACCGCAATGCGCACCTCCGCCGTCGGCGGTCTGATGGCCAAGTACGCTGCCCCCTCGAACGCGGACACTGCGTGCTTGGTCGGCGCGGGCGTCATCGGCCGCACGATGATCTCCGCCGTGCACGAGGCGCTGCCCCAGATCAAGACCATGTACCTCTGCGACATCGACCTCGCCAAGGCTGAGGGCATCGCGAAGGAGTACGGCGATAGTCTGGGCGTCGAGATCATCCCGACGAGCGACAGCAAGGCCGCGGCGCTCAAGTCCCAGCTCATCGTCGGCGAGACCACCGCGCCCAAGCCGTTCATGGACACCTCCTGGCTCACGCCCGGCTGCGGCCTTGTCTCCATGCACTCCAACGAGGTGATGGAGGATGTCTTCCTCAAGGCCGACGGCATCGTCGCCGACTACTGGACACAGCTCAAGCAGCACACGAACCCGCTGTCCAAGCTCACGAAGGAGGGCAAGCTCGATGAGAGCCAGATCATGGACCTGAGCGAGCTGGTGCTCGGCACGAAAAAGCTGCGCACTTCGGATGATCAGTTCGTTGCCGCCGCGTCCATGGGCCTCGGCGCGCTGGACATCATGATCGCCTATCAGCTCTATCTGAACGCGACGGAAATGGGCATCGGCACCAAGGTGAACCTTTGGGACAAGCCCCTGTGGGAATAAGACGCGCAGGAGGGAACGAAAATGAACGCATTCAAGAAATTTGCAGCGCTGCTTCTGGCGCTTATGATGATCCTGTCCCTCGCCGCCTGCGGCAGCAAGAGCGATGACAGCGCGCAGGGCAGCTCGGACGGCGATGCGTCGTCCGATGACACCGCCAAGTCCAAGATCGAGCAGATCAAAGAGGCGGGCGTGCTCGTGATGGGCACCTCGGCCGACTATCCCCCGAACGAATTCCACACGGAAGTGGACGGCAAGGACACCATCGTCGGCTTCGACGTCGCCATCGCGCAGTACATCGCCGATGACCTCGGCGTTGAGCTCAAGGTCGTCGATATGTCGTTCGACAACCTGTGCATCAACCTCGCCAAGGGCGATTTCGACATCGTCATCGCCGGTATGGCCTCGACCGAGGAGCGCCTCAAGTCCGTCGACTTCTCCGACCCGTACTTCAAGTCGCAGCAGGCCATCCTGATTCGCGCGGAGGATGACGCGCTCTATAACAAGCCCGAAGACCTGAGCGGTCACAAGGTCGGCGTGCAGAACGGCACGATCCAGGTGCCTATCGCCAACGAGCTCGCGGGCGAGGACAACGTCGTCGGCCTCGTCAAGGCGCAGGACCTCATCATGGAGCTCAAGAGCGGCAAGCTCGACGTCGTGTACATCGACTGTGCCCCGTCCCTTGCGTTCGCTGCGGCGAACGATGACCTCCTCGTCAAGGATATCGGCATCGAGAGCGACAGCGAGGGCCAGTGCATCGGCGTGCAGAAGGGCAACGAGGACTTCGTCGCCTACCTGAACGAAAAGATCGCCGAAATGCAGGAGCAGGGCCTCATCGACCAGTACGTCGCCGAAGCCCAGACGCTGGCAGGCATCGAGTAAGGGCACAGCAGAATATAGCACAGGCGGGCAGCTCTCTCAAGGAGCTGCCCGCCTTTTTAACGTGATAAAAAGCTGCTTCTGCTTACAATATTATCCTCTGTGGTCGCATCGCTGGCACTGGATCATGGGCGTTTCACCCTCGTCCTTATAAAATACGCCCGCCCACTGGCAGATGCTTTGCAGGATCGGCACGACGGACGCGCCTTTCTCCGTCAGCGAATACTCCACCCGCGGCGGAATTTCATCGTAGGACTTTCGCTCCACAATGCCGTTGGCGATGAGCCCTTTCAGCGTGGAGGCCAGCACCGCGTCGGTGATATTGCCCATCTCGCGGCGCAGCTCGCTGTAGCGCAGCGTGCCGAGCGCGGCCAGCACGCAGATTATGCGCGAGTTCCACTTTCCGCCGAACAGCTCCATGCCGTATTCCAGCGGGCAGC
>CAVFND010000071.1:0-7514 GCA_963623615.1 Oscillibacter sp. ER4
GGTCGGGGTTGACCATCGAGGTCTTGACGACCGCGCCGCGGCGCATCGCGCAGCAGAACGCCGCACCGTCGAAATCGACATCGTCGGGATAGTCCGTCTCCTGTCCGTGCACCGTGTAGGAAAACGGCACAACGGTGATATGGTGTTGTTTCGTCAGCGCGACCGGCAGGTTCGCGGACGTATCGGTGAATAACTGGAGCATGACTCTCTTCCCTTCCTGATCCTTTGCAATAAGCGTTATGACAGCTTATCACGCCGAGAGCGCTTATGCAAGCGAAACCGCGGGAAACTTTACACATTGTTCAACATTGTATGACTTTTCGGCAGAAAACGCCCTCCCGCACGGGGAGGGCGTTTCGCAGAATAGTTTCTTACGCCTGCTCGAAGATGGCCTTCATGCACTTGTAGGTCATGTAGCAGTCGAGCTTGGCGACCGTCTCATACGGCGCGTGCATCGAGAGCACGGGCACGCCCGCGTCGAGCGTGTCGATGTTGCGCTGGGCCATGAACTTGGCGACCGTACCGCCGCCGCCGGCGTCGGTCTTGCCCATCTCAGCCATCTGCCAGAAGACGCCGTTGTCGTTCATGAGCTTTCGCACCTTGCCGACGACCTCGGCGCTCGCGTCGGACGCGCCGCCCTTGCCGCCGGAGCCGGTGTACTTGCACAGCGCCACGCCGTAGTTGACGAAGGCGGAGTTGCGCTTGTCATACACGTCGGCAAAATTCGGGTCATAGGCCGCCGTCACGTCCGCGCTCAGGCAGAAGGAATTGGCAAAGCAGTCGGCAAGCGCGACGCCCTGCGTGCGGCACATGTCGCCCATGAACCACTCGAACGCCTGGGAGAGCATACCGGACACGCCCTCGGAACCGATCTCCTCCTTGTCGGCGAAGATGCACACGGCGGTCTTCTTCGGAGAAACGGCGTCGAAAATGCCCGCGAGCTCAGCATACGCGCAGACGCGGTCGTCGTGGCCATAGGACGCGATGAAACTGCGGTCAAAGCCGATGTCGCGCGCCTTGCCGGCGGGCACGACCTCGAGTTCGGCGGAGATGAAGTCCTCCTCCGTGATGCCGTACTGCGCGTTCAGATACTGGAGAACGCCGAGCTTAAAGCGGTCGGAGCAGTCCTTATCCTCAAAGGGCTTGCCGCCGAGCAGCACGTTCAGGCTCTCGCTCGGGATGGCCTCGTTGAGCGGCTTTTTGCCCTGCTCGCGGCCAAGGTGCGGCAAAAGGTCGTTGATGATGAACTGGGGATCATCCTCCTTGCCGCCGACATGGACGTCGACCTTCGAGCCGTCGCGCAGCACGACGACGCCGTGCAGCTCGAGGGGGATCGTCACCCACTGGTACTTGCGGATGCCGCCGTAGTGGTGGGTCTTGAAGTAGGCCATCTCGGCCTCCTCGTAGAGCGGGCGGGGCTTTAAGTCGAGGCGCGGGGAGTCGGTGTGCGCCGCGCCGATGTTCGCGCCGTGGCTCAGGTCCTCGCTGCCGATGACGGCGAGCATGATGCCCTTGCCGCGGTTGTTGAAGTAGACTTTGTCGCCGGCCTTGAGGGCCATGCCGCCCTCGTAGGCCTTGAAGCCCTTCTTCTCCGCCAGCTCAATGCAGTACTCTACGCAAAGGCGCTCGGTCTTGCCGTTGTTGAGGAACTTTTTGTAGTCCTCACAATATGCCTCCATCGCTTTTTCGTCCTCTGCGCTCAGGCGGTCATAGCCATTCTTGGGGGCGTAGAGCAGCTTTTCAGCGAGCTTGTTCTTTTCACTCATCTCTCAGTTTCCTCCTTCAAATTGTTGATGATCGTGTTGATATAGACCTCTGCCGCGTGCTCCGCCTTTTCGGCGGTCGGCAGATCGTTCACAAATTCATTGCCGCACTGCGCGCGGAAATACTCTGCGTCCTTCTGCGCGGCGATGCGCGATCTCGCATACTCCTCGGTGATACCATCGCGCGCCATGATGCGCTGCACGCGCACCTCTTCGGGCGCCGTCACGGCGACGGTCGCATCGCAGATCGCGCCAAGGCCGCTCTCAATGAGCTTGATGGCGTCGAGGCCGATGATCTGCGCGTCGGTCGCCGCCATTTTCTGCGCCAGCGCGCGCGGAATGTGCTCGTGCACGATGGCGTCGAGCTCGGCGAGCTTTTCTCTGTCCTTGAAGACGATCAGGCCGATGGCGTGGACGTCCACGCTGCCGTCGCGTCGAAAAATGACATCGCCAAACGCTTCGCGCAGCGCGCGCAGCAGCGGCTCATCATCTTTCAGCATCTCGTGATAGACCTCATCGCAGTCGAGCACGCACGCGCCCTTTCTTTCAAGCGCGCGCAGCAGACTCGTCTTGCCCGCGCCCGTGCCGCCGGTAATGCCGATGACGAGCTTACCGTCGTCCGCATCCTCCATATGGAAACCTGCGGCCTTTTTGAGGCGGTTCCCGATGGCAAGGCCAAGGCCTTTACTGTCTGGACACTGCGCCCAAATTTCGCCCACATCCGTCTCGTCGAACGTCCGCAGCGCGTCGAAGACGTGCCGCGCCTGTGCGCGCTTGTCGTCGCTCGCGCCGAGAGGGTGGACGATGTGCCCGTCGAAAAGGCGCGTGAATTCATCAAAGCAGATGATGCCGGACTTTTCGCCCGCGTGCGTCAGCAGATAGCGCGCGCTCGCCTTCGCCCCGCCGGTCACGACCGTGACGGGGGCCTTGGGCGCATAGTGGCGATATTTCATGCCTGGGGCGCGCGGCTTTTCGCCGTCCCCCATTTTCTGCGTTACGGCCTTGTCGACCGTCACCTTGCCCAGCGCGTCGCGCAGGCTCTCGAGCGGCAGTCCGCCCGGGCGCAGCAGCTGCGGCGGCGTAACCGTCAGATCGATGATCGTCGACTCCACGCCCACCTGACAGGGTCCGCCGTCGACGATGCCGTCGATCTTGCCCCACATGTCCTCGCGCACGTGCTTGGCCGTCGTGCAGCTCGGGCGGCCCGAGGTGTTCGCGCTCGGCGCGGCGACCGGCACGCCGGACGCTTCAATGATGGCGCGCGTGACCGCGTGGTCGGGACATCTCATGCCGACGGTCTCAAGCCCGCCGGTCGTTCGCAGCGGCACGCAGGGCTTTTTCTTTAAGATCATCGTCAGCGGCCCAGGCCAGAAGCGCTCGGCCAGCCTGTAGGCCGCGTCCGGCACGTCCTCGCAGTAGCGCGTAAGCCAGCTTGCGTCCGGAATGTGCAGGATCAGCGGGTTGTCCTGCGGGCGGCCCTTGGCCTCGAAAATGTGCAGCACGGCGGTCTCGTCCAGACCGTTCGCGCCGAGGCCGTACACCGTCTCCGTCGGGATGGCTATAAGCCCGCCGCGGCGCAAGATGTCCGCCGCCTGCGCAATGCTCTTCTGATCCCCCGGTGTGCGGAGGGTAAACCATTTCGTTTCCAATACTCTCTCTTCTTTCTTAAGCCTCGGTGCTCTCGCGCAGCTTTTCGGCCTGCTCCTGCATCGTGAGCGCGTCGATGATGGGGTCTAAGTCGCCGTTCATCACGGCGTCGATGTTAAAATTCTTGTTGTCGCCCGTCAGGCGGTGGTCGGTCACGCGGTTCTGCGGGAAGTTATAGGTGCGGATGCGCTCGTTGCGCATGCCGCTGCCGACCTGCGCGCGTCGCTCGCTCGTGATCGCGCCCTCCACGCGCTCGCGCTCGGCCTCGTAGAGCTTGCTTGCGAGCATTGCCATGCACTTCGCGCGGTTCTGGAGCTGGGACCGCTCCTCCTGACACGAGACAACGATGCCCGTCGGCTTGTGGATGAGGCGCACGGCGGAGCTCGTCTTGTTGACGTGCTGGCCGCCTGCGCCGGACGCGCGGTAGACCTGCATTTCAATGTCCTCGGGCCGAAGGTCAACGTCGACCTCCTCCATCTCGGGCAGCACCGCGACCGTCGCGGTCGAGGTGTGCACGCGCCCGCCGGACTCGGTCTCCGGCACACGCTGGACGCGGTGGACGCCGGATTCGAACTTAAAGCGCGAATACGCGCCGTCACCGTTCACCATGAAGTCGGCCTCTTTCACGCCGCCGAGCTCCGTGTCGTTGTAGTTGAGCAGCTCCACGCGGTATCCCCGCTTTTCCGCGTACATCGCGTACATGCGGTAGAGGTCGGCGGCGAACAGCGCGCTCTCCTCCCCGCCCACGCCGCCGCGAATTTCGACGATGACGTTTTTATCGTCGTTCGGGTCGCGCGGCAGGAGCAGCACACGCAGTTCGTCGAAAAGGCGCTCTTTTTCCGCCTTGGCAGCGTTCAGCTCCTCCTGCGCCATGTCCTTGAGCTCGGGGTCAGATACAAGCTCCAGCGCCTGCGCGATGTCGTCCTCCCACTTTTGATACGCGCGGTAGGCCTCCACCACGGCGGAGAGTTCCTTCTGCTCGCGCGTGAGCGCGCGCAGCTTCTTCGGGTCGGCGTAAATTTCCGGCACTTCGAGCAGCTCGCCGATCTCGTCATAGCGGCGCGCAAGCTGTTTGAGCTTTTCCCACATCAGGCCTTATCCTCCGCGATGAAGTTAGAGCAGGCCTTGACGAACTGGTCGCGCCAGAAGTGATAGCCCGCCGAATCGGGGCAGAGCGAGACCTCCGCCACGTGCGGCGTCTGCAAATAGAGGTCCATCTGGCGAAAGACGTCCTTATAGTCCTGCTCGCTCTTGTGCGTGATGAGATACGCCGCGTTCTGAATCTCATAGCCGCGGCGCTTCAAAAAGCCGCGGATCACGCTCGAGCAGCGGCCCGCCCACACGGGCGTGCCGAGGATGACGAGCTTGTAGTCCGACAGCGGCTTCTGGCATTTCGGGCGCGAAACGGCGCTCGTGCGCTTGTGCATCGCGTCGAAGCAGCAGCGAAGGTAGCCCATCGTGCCGCCGCGGTCGACCTTGTCGCGAATTTCGAGACATTCGCAGTCCAGCGCCTCGGCGACCTCCTCCATGGCTTTTTTCGTGTTTCCCGTGCGGGAATAATAAAGGCATAAAATATTATCGTTCATACTCAGTTTCCTCTCAGCAGGAGCCAGCCGGTGGCAAAGGCCTCCCGCACATAGTAGTTGAGCTGTAGGGCGTCGTAATAGGCGCTGCGCGGCAGCGTCGCCGCCACGCCGCAGGCCGCATCTGTTCCGGCAATGCGCCCTGCCCGGTAAATATGGTAGTCGTTCGTGACAAAGGCGAAGGTCCCTGTTGAGTCAAGGCCGTTTTCCGCCATGACCGTATAGCTGAAATCAAAGTTCTCCCGCGTGCTGGTCGATCGGTCCTCGCGGTAGATGCGGCTTTCGTCCACGCCGTGGGCGATGAGCCATTCGGCCATGCAGTCGGCCTCGGAGATGTCCTCCCCCGATCCCTGACCGCCCGAGCAGATAATGGGGATATCCGGCTTGTCCGCGATGAAATCGAGCGCCGCCTGCAATCTTGACGAGAGCATCAGCGACGGCTCGGTCCCGTTCACACCCGCGCCAAGGATGATGACGCACTGCGCATTTTCCGCCTCCGGGTCGGTGTGCGCATCGCGGATGACGAGCGCTTCAAGCCATACGAACGCAGCGAGTCCGACGCACACAAGCGCGAGCAGGACGCGTTTTCCCCACCTTGCCCATGCATGCTCCTTGTACTGCTCGAGCATCGCAAAGACGATCAAAAGCGCCGTCAGGCACCAGAACAGCAGCCCTGCAAAGCGCACGCCCGGGACGGCACGGCACGCCGCGCCGAGCACGGCGCAGACCGCTGCCGCCGTCCACAGCCTTTTTTGTCTCTTCATGGCATGTTCCTCATTCACCCGCCTGCTCGGCGAGCGTTTCCCACTTTTCCATCAGCTCGCCGAGCTTCACCTCGGCGGCTTCCTTCTCCTTGTAAATTTCACTGTAGCGCTCGTAATCGCCGCACGCCTCTTCAAGGCGCTGCTCGATCTCGGCGATGGCGGTCTCCTGCGCGGAAATTTCCTTTTCGCAAATCGTCAGCTGCCGCCGCGCCTGTTGGGCCGAGCGGTTCGGCTTCGGTTTTTCTGTAACCGTCTTTTCCTTTACAGCCTTTGGCGTGTGGTCAATCTTGTTCTGTGCCTCCAGCGCCTTGACCTGCCGGTAGCGCGCAAAGCCCATCGGGTAGTCGGTGATGACGCCGCTTTCAAGTTCCCACACGCGGGTAGCAAAGCGGTTGATGAAATAGCGGTCGTGGCTCACGAACAGGAGCGTCCCGTCGTAGCTCTCCACCGCCTCTTCGATCCACTCGCGCGAGGCGATATCGAGGTGGTTCGTCGGCTCGTCGAGGATCAGGAGGTTCACTTCCTCATCCATCAGGATGCAGAGCTTTAGGCGGCTTAGCTCGCCGCCCGACAGCACGCTGACGCTCTTAAAAACGTCTTCACCCGTGAAGTGGAACGCAGCCAGGCGATTGCGCGCGCTCTGCGGCGTGATGTTGCGCTTGGAGTAGAGCATCGTGTCGACCAAATTCCGCTCCGGCACATCAAATTCGACGATCTGCGGCAGATACGCGATGCGCACCGACGGGCCGAATTTGATTTTGCCCTCGTCGGGGTATTCCTCCTCCATCAGCATCTTGATGAGCGTCGACTTTCCTGTACCGTTGTCGCCGATGAGCGCGATGCGCTCGCCGCCGCGCACCTGTAGATCCACGTCGCGGAACAGCACTCGGCCGCCGAAGCTCTTTTTGAGCTTTTTAAGCGCGAACACCTCGTCGCCGTAGAACTCCTGCGACTTGAATTGCGCGCTCAGCGCCCGCTCCTTCATTGGCTTGTCCGTCGTGCGCATGCGCTCGATGCGCTTTTCCATCGACAGCGCGCGGCGGTACGTCTTGTCCATGCCCTTGAAGGCGAACATGCGCAGCTGCTCGGCGCTCTTTTCGAGCTGGGCGATCTTGGCCTGTTCCTTTTCGTATTGGCGCATCTTCTCCAGGTAGCGGCGCTCTTTTTCCACCGCGTAGAAGCTGTAATTGCCGCTGTAAAACTCCGCCTTGCCGTCGAGCACCTCGATAACGCGCGTGATGGTGCGGTCTAAAAAGTAGCGGTCATGCGAGATGGCGACGACCGTGCCCTTGAACGTCGAGAGATACTGCTCCAGCCATTCGATGGCGTGCAGGTCCAAGTGGTTCGTCGGCTCGTCGAGAAGCAGGATATCCGTATCCTCCAAAATGAGGCGGCCGAGGTTCACGCGCGTCTTTTCGCCGCCCGAGAGCGTGTCGAACAACCGCTCGCGCATCTCCGGCGGGATGGAGAGGCCGTTTGCGACCTTGTTGATGGGGGTCTCGGTGTCGTAGCCGCCGAGGCCCTCGAACTTGGCCG
This sequence comes from Oscillibacter sp. ER4, assembly GCA_963623615.1. Classification (GTDB taxonomy): domain Bacteria; phylum Bacillota; class Clostridia; order Oscillospirales; family Oscillospiraceae; genus Hominicoprocola. The sequence continues at coordinate 7,294 of CAVFND010000071.1, forward strand.
AGAGCTCGCCGTAGCGGCGCAGCGTCTCTTCGCTCTCGTCGCCGTTCGCCATCTGCCGGGAGAGAGCGTTCATCTCGTCCTCCATCTTCTGCATGCGCGAAAACGCGCTCTTGAGCACATCCTCGACCGTGTAACCCTCGGGATACACGGGGATCTGTGAGATCAGGCCCAGCCTGCGGCCCGAGGCGATGCTCACCTCGCCCGCATCGTAGTCAAGGTCG
>CAVFND010000072.1:0-7477 GCA_963623615.1 Oscillibacter sp. ER4
CCTTCGACGCGCGTACCCACCGTCTGATCGTCTCCTCCGTGATCGACAACATCGGCAAGGGCGCTGCCGGCCAGGCCATCCAGAACATGAACCTCATCATGGGCCTGCCCGAGACCACCGGTCTCCTGATGCCCCCGATGTATCCGTAATTTCCGGTTCGACGAGTTTCGACCCAATTTAGGCAAGAATGCTGTTAAACTAACGTTAAGAGAGGAGATCCCCCACATGTCCAATCTGAAAAAGATCGAGGGCGGCGTCACCACGCCGCAGGGCTTCACCGCCGGTGCGGTCTACACCGCCATCAAAAAGCGCGAGAATAAGAAGCCCGACGTCGCTGTTCTCTACTCCGACCTACCCTGCTCCTGCGCAGCCTGCTTCACTACGAACAAGTTCTGCGCGGCTCCTGTCATCCTTGACCGCGAGATCCTGAAAAAGGGCAAGGCCCGCGCCGTCGTCATCAATTCCGGCAACGCCAACGCCGCCACCGGCAAGCAGGGCATCGAAGACGCCCGCACCGTTGAGCGCGAGGCGGAAAAGCTGCTCGGCCTCGGCGAGGACGAAGTGTTCGTCTGCTCCACCGGCGTCATCGGCCAGAGACTGCCGGTCGACAAGGTGCTCCAGGGCATCCGCGAGATCATTCCCGCCAAGCTCGCCAAGGAGAACGGCTCCGAGGCAGCTTACGCCATCATGACCACCGATACCGTCCGCAAGGAGTGCGCCTATGAGCTGCAGCTCTCCACCGGCACGGTGAAGATCGGCGCAATGGCCAAGGGCTCTGGCATGATTCACCCCAACATGGCGACGATGCTCGTCTACGTGACGACCGACGCCAAGGCCGACCCAGCCGACCTGCAGAAGATGCTCTCCGCGGCGGTCGACAAGAGCTTCAACATGTGCACCGTCGACGGCGACACCTCCACGAACGACTCGATCTTCCTGCTCGCCAACGGCGCTTCCGGCGTTGAGATCAAGACCGAGGAAGACAAGAAGGCGATGGCTGATCTCGTGCTCGCCATCTGCACCGATATGGCCCGCCGCGTCGCTTCCGACGGCGAGGGCGCGACCCACCTCATCGAGGTCGAGGCCTACGGCCTGCCCACCGAGCACGACGCGCGCCTGGTCGCCAAGTCCATCGCGGGTTCCATGCTCTTCAAGGCTGCCGTCTTCGGCCGCGACGCCAACTGGGGCCGCATCATGGCCGCTGCCGGTTATTCGGGCGCTGACGTTGACCCGACCCGCGCCGACTGCATCATCAAGAGCGCTGCCGGTGAAGTCCAGGTCATGAAGGACGGCTTCGGCACCGAGTTCAGCGAAGAGCTCGCCAAGAAGGTCCTCACCGAGCATGACATCACCGTTATCGTCCGCTTCTATCAGGGCGACGGCGAGGCTAAGGCCTGGGGCTGCGACCTCACCTACGATTACGTCAAGATCAACGGCGACTACCGTACCTAATTTTTGAAGGAGGCTCCACCATGAGCGATATCGCAAACAAGGTCGAAACTTTGATGGAGGCAATGCCTTACCTTCAGAAGTATCAGGGTAAGATCATCGTCATCAAGTACGGCGGCAACGCCATGATCAACGAAGAGCTCAAGGATGCCGTCATGCACGATGTGGTGCTGCTCAAGCTCCTTGGCATGAAGCCCGTGCTCAGCCACGGCGGCGGCCCCGGCATCAACAAGATGCTCGAAAAGCTCAATATCCCCGTCGAGTTCATCGAGGGCCTGCGCTACACCTCCGCCGACATCATGCGTGTTGTCGAGATGGTGCTCGTCGGCCAGGTGAACACCGAGCTCGTCGGCTTTATCAACAAGCTCGGCGGCAAGGCGGTCGGCCTCTCCGGCGTCAGCGGTGATATCTATCACTGCCACCAGCGCGACGAGGTCCACGGCTATGTGGGCGACATCGACTATGTCGATCCCAAGCCCATTTTCGCCATGCTCGACGCGGGCTACATCCCCGTCATCGCCCCCGTCGGCACCGACGGTCAGGGCCACACCTTCAACATCAACGGCGACACCGCCGCGGGCAAGCTCGCTTCCGCGCTGGGCGCTGAAAAGCTCGTGATCCTCACCGATATCGAGGGCCTGTGCAACGACATCAAGATCCGCGACGTCATCAGCTATCTGAACATCGAGGATGTCAAGGCGCTCAAGGACAAGGGCACGATCGCCGGCGGCATGATCCCGAAGGTCGACTGCTGCGTGCAGGCCATCGAAGAGGGCGTGACGAGCGTCAACATCATCGACGGCCGCAAGCCGCACTCCGTGCTCTACGAGGCCTTCACGAACGAGGGCACCGGCACGACGATCGGCACCGCACAGCCGAGCGTCGGCATCAAATGGTAAAACATACACCCAATTTATTATAGGAGGACATAACAATGATCGAAAAGTTCAAGACCAACGCCGAAGTCATCGAGAACGGCGACAAGTACCTCTATGGCAACCACATCCGTATGCCCCTTTCCATCGAGCGCGGCGAAGGCGCTTACGTCTTCGATAAGGACGGCAACAAGTACCTCGACTTCATCGGCGGTATCGCCGTCAACGGTCTCGGTCACTGCCATCCCGCGATCGTGAAGTGTCTCGAAGAGCGCGCCCACACGATCCTGCACTGCTCCAACTACTTCTACAATGAGCCCGCCGTCCAGACCGCGAAGCTCATCGTCGAAAACAGCTGCTTCGACAAGGTGCTGTTCGCCAACTCCGGTGCTGAGGCCAACGAAGGCCAGATCAAGCTCGCCCGCAAGTATGCCAAGGATCACGGCCATCCCGAGCGCTTCGTCGTCATCACGATGAAGAACTCCTTCCACGGCCGCACCCTCGCGACCTGCACGGCCACCGGCCAGTACGCGGTGCACCGCTACTTCGAGCCCCTGCCCTCCGGCTTCCGCTATGCTGAGTTCAACAACCTCCAGTCCGTCAAGGACGTCATGGATGAGTACGTCTGCGCCATCCTGACCGAGCCCGTTCAGGGCGAGGGCGGCGTGCGTCCCGCTTCCCAGGAGTTCCTGCAGGGCCTGCGTGACCTGTGCGACGAGAAGGGCATCCTCCTCATGTTCGACGAGGTCCAGGTCGGTTCCGGCCGTACCGGCAAGCTCTTCGCGCACCAGAACTACGGCGTTGAGCCCGATACCTGCTCCATGGCCAAGGCCCTCGGCTCCGGCGTGCCCATCGGCGCTGTCTGCGCCCGCGGCGAGGCTGCCAAGACCCTGACGCCCGGTACCCACGGTTCCACCTTCGCCGGCGGTCCTCTCGCCTGCGCGCTCGCTGCCACCACGCTCGACGTGATGATCAACGAAGGTGTCATCGAGAACTCCCGCAAGATGGGCGAGTACTTCCGCAAGCAGGCCCACGAGATCATCGAGAAGAACCACCCCGAGGCGGTCAACGAGATCCGCGGCCTCGGCCTGATCGACGGTATCCAGCTCAACAAGCCTTCCGGCCAGCCCGTCGTCGACCTGTGCTTCAAGGACAGCAGCGTCCTGATCAACAACACCAACGGCAACGTCCTGCGTTTTGTCCCGCCGCTGATCGTCAATGAAGAGGAGATCGACATTGTCATCAAGGCTGTTGATGAGGCCATGACCAAGCTCGGCTGGTAATTATTTCAGATACTACCCTCGCGTTTCTTGCCTGCGAGGCCGGCGGCACGGGTTCCCTTCCCGTGCCATGCCGGAAGTATACATGACCTCATCCCCGGCCTGCCGATGGGGGATCGGCGGGCTGGGGAGAGAGGTGTTTTCTGCATTTTACGAACAGCATTTCACCCCTTGTGTTGTGCCAGTGTAAAATCCAAAAGGAGGAGTGCGATCTCAAAACTGCATCGGTAGATACCACGAGAATTGAAGAAGAAAAGAGCATTACCGTAAAACTGTGTTCACCATTCCCAAAAAAAAGACTTGCTAAGAAGCTGTAAAGATGCTATACTTTAGTGCGTAGTATCCAAACCTCTGGCAAATCGCATTTCAAAATTTGTTCGAAAGGTTGGTAAAACAATGAGTAAGGAAAAGAGAATGCCCAAGCTGTGGGAGGCGCTGCTCACCATGGCGCTGTTGATCGCTTCGCTGGCGATCGGTATCGTTATCTTCGGCGTTGACCCGCACGTTCCCATGTTCATCGGCGTTATGGTCGCCGCGCTGATGGCGATGCACCTCGGCTACAAGTGGGAAGAGATTGAAAAGTCCATGATGGACGGTATCTATAAAGCGTTACAGTCCGTCTGTATTCTGATCATCGTCGGTATCCTGATCGGCGTATGGATCGATTCCGGTGTCGTGCCCACGATGATCTACTACGGTCTGCAGATCCTCAAGCCCTCCATCTTCTTCGTCGCAGCGCTGCTGATCTGCTCGATCACCTCCCTTGCCACCGGTACCTCCTGGGGCACCATGGGCACCATGGGCGTTGCGCTGATGGGCATTGGCTACGGTCTCGGCATGAGCCCCGCCATGACCGCCGGCGCCGTCATCTCCGGCGCTTACTTCGGCGATAAGATGTCCCCGCTGTCCGATACGACGAACCTCGCCCCCGCCATGGCAGGCACCGACGTTATGACCCACATCAAGGCGATGATGCTGCCCACCGGAATCGTCTACGCGGTCTGCCTTGTGGCTTACGGCGTCATGGGTGCGATGCAGTACCACGGCGGCGATGCTGACCTCAGCCGCGTGACGGAGTTCTCTAACGCGCTGAACGCAGCGTACGGCGGCGTGTTCCACATCAGTCCCCTGCTGCTCCTGCCGCCGGTCATCGTTATCGTGGCAGTCGCAATGAAGGTCCCCGCCATTCCGGGCATCACCCTCGGCATCATCTCCGGCGCGATCCTCGGCATCATCATGCAGCCCAACTGCACGCTCGGCAGCATCTTCGACTACGGTATGAACGGCTATTCCTTCACCGAGGATCTGTCCGCCATGCTCGCTGCCTCCCTGTCGGAGGAGACTTACGCCACCATGACGCGCCTGCTTGAAAGCGGCGGTATTATGGGCATGATGTTCTCCGTCTCCATGACGATCATCGCCATGATGTTCGGCGGCATTATGGACGATACCCACCAGCTCGAGGTCATCGTCAACAAGCTCAAGACGCTCGCCAAGGGTCCTGCGGGTCTCGTTACCCTCACCGAAGTCACCTGCGTGCTCTCCAACATGACCATGCCCGAGCAGTACATCTCCATCGTTGTCCCCGGCCGTATGTACGCCGAGGAATACAAGAAGATGGGTCTGCACCCCTCGTTGCTCTCCGCTTCTCTTGAGGGCGCCGGCACCGTCACATCCGCGCTCGTTCCCTGGAACACCTGCGGCGTTTACATCGTGAGCGCGCTGGGCATCGGCGCGGCGGAGTACGGCATCTACGCCATCTTCAACTGGCTCATGCCGATCGTCACCATTGCCTGCGCGTTCGCCGGCTGGACGCTCAAGGATCTGGACAACAAGCCCTACCGCAAGTCCAAGAAGGCTGTGCAGTAAGCACGGAGCGGAAATAACCCCTACGAAAGAGACCCTATAAGGAATTCAATTATGACAATGAATCGGAATCAATACCCCTGTGTGGAATTCGATCTCGATAAATTGGCAGCGAATCTGGCAGCGCTCGTAGAGCGCTGCCATGATTCGCTCATCGAGGTCGCCGGCGTCGTCAAGGCGGTGTCGGCACTGCCGGAGATCGTGCGCGTTTATGAAGAGAGCGGCGTGAAGTTTATCGCCACGTCCCGCATCAGCCAGATGCGCGCGATGCGCGAGGCGGGCATCTGCAAAAAGCCGCTGATGCTCATCCGCATCCCGATGCTCTCCGAGCTCCCGGATGTGGTGGAGCTGTGCGACATCAGCCTGCAGAGTGACATCACCGTGCTGCGCGCGCTCAACGAAGAGGCGAGAAAGCAGGGCAGGGTGCACGAGGTCATCCTGATGATGGATCTCGGCGACCTGCGCGAAGGCTTCTGGAACGAGGAGGACGCGATCGACGCCGCACTTGAGATCGAGCATGAGCTCAAGAACCTGCGTCTTGCGGGCGTGGGCGTGAACCTGAGCTGCTACGGCTCTGTCACGCCGAACAAGCGCAACATGCAGGGCCTCGTCAGCCTCGCGTCCGACATTGAGCGCGAGATCGGCCGCAGGCTCGACTACATCAGCGGCGGCGCGTCGACGTCTGCCTACATGGCGATGAACGGCACAATGCCCTACCGCATCAACCTGCTGCGCCTCGGCGACATTGGCCTGCGCGGCGAGACGGACAACTTCGCCCCCGACTTTTTGCAGACGGACGTGATGACAATCAAGGCTGAGGTCATCGAGTGCCGCGACAAGCCGAGCTTTCCGGTCGGCGAGCTGAGCGTGAACGCCTTCGGCGAGGTCGGCCACTATGAGGATCGCGGCATCCGCCGCCGCGCGCTCGTCGCGATGGGCCGCGTGGACTACGGCAACTGCTTCGACCTTGTCCCGCGCATGGAGGGCATCGAGGTCATCGGCGCGTCGTCCGACCACACGATCCTCGATGTCGAGGCTGTGAAGGACAAGGTCCATGTGGGCGACGTGCTGGAGTTCGGCATCAAGGCCTACGGCCCGATGGCCTATCTCACCAGCAGCGACGGCGTCCACATGGTCTTCAAGGGCGGAAAGCAAAACGCCTGACCGAAAAGAGAAAAAAGAGAGAGGAAAACGGTATGCCGACGGTGAGTGAGTTTTGGGACGGCCGTGCGCAGAATTACGACGCGCAGGTCGGCCCCCACTACGCGGAGGCCTATGAGAAGACCGCCGCGCGCTTCAAAAAATATCTCAAGCCGACGGATACCGTGCTGGACTTTGCCTGCGGGACGGGGATCGTGACGCTTGCAGTCGCGCCCGCGGTGCACTCCGTGCGCGCAATCGACGTATCCGGCGAAATGGTGCGCCGCGCGCGGGAAAAAATCGAGAGGCAGGGCGCGGAGAACGTGACCGTCACGCAGACAGATCTGTTCGATGCGAGCCTGCATGAGGAGAGCTTCGATGCGGTGCTGGCCTGCAATGTGCTGCTCTACATCGAAGACCGGAGCACGGCGCTTGCGCGCATCCGCGCACTCTTAAAGCCGCAGGGAACGCTGCTGCTGGTATCGGACTGCCTGGGAGAGGGGCTCACGCGCGAGCGTGTGCGCAAGTGGTTCGAGTACAAGACCGGCAAGCGGCCCTACGTCGCGTTCGACACGATGCGCTCGCTCGAGCGGTCGGTCGCCGATGCGGGATTCACGGTGCTGGAGCGGGAGAATCTGTTCCCCGCGCCGCCGAACCTGTTTCTCGCGGCGAAAAAGGTATAAATGCCCAAAATATGAAAAAACGCACACCTTTTTTGAAGGTGTGCGTTTTTTATTTCGTTTGCTTGCGGGGGATTTTGTCAAGCAGGTTTCCGCCGTAGCGGAACGTCAGCTCTCCAATCAGCAGTCCTAAAAGCGCCGCAGCGAACACGTCGCTCGGGAAGTGGACGTACAGATATAGCCGCGA
>CAVFND010000073.1:0-7448 GCA_963623615.1 Oscillibacter sp. ER4
CTCCTTATATCCGATGGCCTGCATGGCCGTCACGCTGCGTGAAAGGCCAGAGTCGAGCAGCGCGCGCACCTCGTCGAAAAGTCCAGAGTCGACCATTTTGTCGACGCGCAGGTCGATGGCGCGCTTCATGTCGTCGCGGTCCTCATAGGCAAGGCCGATGCGCACGGAATCATAGCGCGGGGGGATGAGCTTCGTCTCTGCGTTGTGCTGCGCCATGGTCTTGCCGGTCTCGTAGTAGACCTCGAGCGCGCGGAGGATGCGCTTTTTGTCGTTTAAGTGGAGATTTTCGGCGGTCTCAGGGTCGATGCGGCGGAGCTCGGCGAACATCGCCTCGCCGCCCTCCTTGTCCCAGCGGGATTCCAATTCCGCGCGGTATCTGCCGTCCTTGTCGCCGCCGGCAAAGCCGTGACCGGCGAGCAGGGCATTTAAGTAAAGCCCCGTGCCGCCGACGATGACGGGCTGTTTGCCGCGCGACAAAATATCGTCGACGCATTTCGCCGCGTCGTCCGCGTAGCGGGCGACGGAGTAGTTTTCCCGCGGGTCGGCAACACCGACCATGTGGTGCGGGACGCCCCGCATTTCCTCCGCCGTCGGCGCGGCGGTGCCGATGACCATGCCGCGGTAGATCTGCATCGAATCGCAGGAGACGACCTCGCCGCCGAGCTTTTTTGCAAGCTCGACGCCGAGCCACGTCTTGCCGCAGCCCGTCGGGCCGACGACGCATACGAGTTTCATTTTCTCCCTCCTGCGCTCACGCGCGCTTGAACATTTTTTCGAGCTCGTACTTCGTGAGCTTTGCCTTCACAGGCCGTCCGTGCGGACAGAACTGCACCTCGCCGCTCTGCACCTTGTCGACGAGCACGCGCAGCTCGGACAAATCGCTCTTCCAGCCGCCCTTGATGGCCGCCTTGCAGGCCATCGTGTGCAGCAGCGCGTCGCGCGCGGCGGCAGGGTCGGCGGTGTGGGCGGTGACGAGCCTGTCGGCGAGCTCTTCGAGCGCGGGGATCGCGTCGCCGCTGTCGATATCGGCGGGGATGGCGCGCAGGATGAGGCTCCCGCCGCCGAACTCCTCGCACTCAAAGCCGAATTCACGCAGAAGGTCCAAATTCGCCGCAAGCGCGCTGTACTCCTCGGCGGCGAACTCCGCCACGAGCGGGGCGAGCAGCGCCTGGCACATCAGCGGCTCCTGGTTGGCCTTCATGCGGTCAAAATTCACGCGCTCGTGCGCGGCGTGCTTGTCAATGAGCCAGACGTTTTTGTCCTCGTCCTCGCAGACGATGTAGGTATCGAGCACTTCGCCCGCGATGCGCCATGGCGCGGCGGACGGCGGAACGAACGTCGTCTGCTCGACCTCGGGTTCTTCCTCCTTCGCGGGGACAAACGCGGGGACGGCGGGCGCTTCCGGCTCGGGTTCTGCCGCGGCCTCTGCCGCCGGTCCGACGATCGGGCCGGTCACGACGGGGCGGGCGTTTTCCTCGGGCATCGGCAGCGTGACGACCTCGCCGTCATGGTTTTCCACAGTATGGACAGACTTTTCCACAGACTGTGACTGCTGTGCTGACAGTACCGGCGCGGAAACAGGCGTCTCGCGGCGCACATAGTCGGAAAGCGCCGCCTTGCCGCCGCTCTGTGTGTCGATGGCGGGCACTCTCGTCTGCCACTGCGGGGCGGACGCGGGCTTCACCGGCGCGCTCTGCGGCGAGGACGCGGGACGCTCGCTCGCGGGAGCGTAAGCGGGCTTTTCCGCCGCGCTCCGGCTCTCACGGTACTGCTGGGAAGTCATATTGGCGAAGAAATCGCCGCGCGGATTCTGCACCTGAGAAGCGGGCCTCGGCTGGGGGCGCTCGGCCTCCTCGCGCTTGTCGAGCGCGGCCATGACCGCGTGATAGATCAGATCAAACACGCGCTTTTCGCCCACGAACTTCACGATGGTCTTGGCGGGGTGGACGTTCACGTCCACCATGTCGTGCGGCAGCTCGACGAGCAGCACGCAGCCGGGGAACTTGCCTTTCATCATGCGATTCGAATAGGCTTCCTCGAGCGCGGCGGTGAGTAGCTGGGATTTGACGAGCCGCCCGTTGACGAAAAACGTCTGCATCCCGCGCGTGCCGCGCGAGGCGAGGGGCGAGGTCACAAAGCCCGTGACGCCCATGTCGCCGTCCGCGCCCTTGACTTCAAGGAGCGAGAGCGTAAACTCGCGCCCGAGAGACGCGTAAATGGCGGAGCGCAGCGCGCCGTCGCCGGGGGTCAGCAGCGTCTGCGTGCCATCCTTGATGAGCTTGAACGACACTTCCGGATGCGAGAGCGCAAGGTGGCCGACAAGGCCCGCGATGGCCGTAGCCTCCGCGCTGTCGCGCTTCATGAATTTTAAGCGCGCGGGCGTGTTGTAGAAGAGGTCGCGCACGATGATGCTCGTGCCCTCGGGGCAGCCGGCATCCTCGACCGTGCTGGGGACGCCGCCCTCCAAGTGGAGCTTTGCGCCGCTGAGCGCGCCGCGCTCGCGCGAAAAAATGTCGAGCCGCGACACGCTGGAGATCGCCGCGAGCGCCTCGCCGCGAAAGCCCAGCGTGCCGATGGCGGCCAAATCCTCCGCCGTGCGCAGCTTGCTTGTCGCGTGGCGCAGGAAAGCCGTCGGCAGCTCTAATGGCGCGATGCCGCAGCCGTCGTCGCTGACGCGAAGATAGGTCATGCCGCCGTTTTTCATCTCCACCGTCACGCTTTGCGCGCCGGCGTCGATGGCGTTTTCCAGCAGCTCCTTGACAACGCTCGCAGGGCGCTCGACCACCTCGCCCGCGGCGATGAGGTCGGCGACATGCGGCGATAATTGCTGAATATGGGGCATTTGGTTCCTCCTTTTAGGAAGCGATGGTGAAAAGGGAAAGAGCATTGACGAGCGCGTGGAGCAAAATCGACGTCCACAGCGTGCCCGAATGCTCATACGCCCAGGCAAACACAAGGCCGGGCACAAGATATTGCAGCATCAAGATGAGATAGCCTAAGTCCCAGTTGGAGAGCGCCGCCGTCCACACGTGCAGAAGCGCGAACAGCGCGCAGGAGAGGATATAGGCAAATATTCTGCTCTTTTCTTTGAGGCACCCGAACACGAGCCCGCGGAAGAGCACTTCCTCCACAAACGGCGCGAGCAGCACGACGATCAGCGCCGTCATGCGCGGGGCGGAAGCCACCTGCGCGGCGATGGTCATGTCATTCAGGTTCGTGCGGCTGTCAAAAAGCACGTTGCACACGCGGAATAGTAGCTCGTTCGCGCCGTAGAAGACGAGAAGGCCCAATAAAAGCGTCGACAGCGAGCGGTTCAGATTGTCTAAAAACCTAGATGATGTGTGCGCCAGATACGAGTGGAACAGCAGCACCGTGACGGCGAAGAGCGTGTAGTAATAGAGCACATTGCGCAGGGAATCGTTGATGGTGGTGTCGAGCACGACCTCCAGAAGGTCGAAGAGCTTTGTTGCCATGAGCGGCATCACCAGAAGATAGACGAGGAAGAAGATCGTTCCGGCGACGCGCTCGGTGCGGTTCATGCCGCCGGAGGCGGTTTTCTTTTTTGCCATGGGGAGACCTCTTTTCCGGGGAAATTACGAGAGCTTCTGCTTGAGCTCATAGAGGAGCTGCATCGCCTCGATGGGGGACATCGTGTCCGGCTGGGCGCGGCGGATGGCCGCGAGCACCTCGGCCTCGCCGATCGCGTCAAGGCTGACCTGCTCGGTCTCTTCGCGCGGCTTTGCCTGATACGCGCCGCCCTGCTCAAGCTCCTTTAGAATGACGTTCGCGCGCTTGACGACCTCGTTCGGCAGTCCCGCCAGCTTTGCGACCTCGATACCGTAGCTGCGGTCGGCGCCGCCGGGGACGATCTTGCGCAGGAAGATGAGCTCGTCGCCGCGCTTTTTGATCGAAATGCTGTAATTTTTCACGCCGGGAAGAATACCCTCAAGCTCCGTGAGCTCGTGGTAGTGCGTGGCGAACAGCGTCTTTGCGCCAAGCTTTTTCGGATCGGCGCAGAATTCGAGCACCGCGCGGGCGATGCTCATGCCGTCGAACGTCGACGTGCCGCGGCCGATCTCGTCAAGAATCAGCAGCGAGCGCGGCGTCGCCTGATGCAATATCTCGCTCACCTCGGTCATCTCGACCATGAAGGTCGATTGTCCGCCGGCGAGATCGTCGCTCGCGCCGATGCGCGTGAAGATGCGGTCGACCACGCCGATGCGCGCGCTTTTTGCGGGCACGAATGAGCCGATCTGCGCCATGAGCGTGATGAGCGCGACCTGGCGCATGTAGGTCGATTTACCGGCCATGTTGGGGCCGGTGATGATGGCGGCGCGGTCCTCGCGCTCGCCCATGTAGGTATCGTTCGGGACGAAGAGCGCGTCCTTGAGCACGCGCTCGACGACGGGGTGGCGGCCGTCGTGGATCTCGATGACGCCGCTGTCGTCCACGCTGGGGCGGCAGTAGTTGTTGTTCACCGCGACGGACGCGAGCGAGCAGAGCGTGTCCAATTCCGCAATGAGTCCCGCCGCGCGCTGGATGCGCACGCTCTCGGCGGTGACGGACTCGCGCAGGGCGGTGAAGATCTCGAATTCGAGCGCCTTGTCGCGGTCTCCCGCGGTCAAAATTTCCTGCTCGAGGTTTTTGAGCTCTTCGGTGATGTAGCGCTCGCCGTTCACGAGCGTCTGCTTGCGGATGTACGTATCGGGAACGAGGTCCTTGAACGAGTTCGAGACCTCGATATAGTAGCCGAAGACCTTGTTGTAGCCGATCTTCAGCGTGCGGATGCCGGTCTTTTCCTTCTCGCGCGTTTCGATATCGGCGAGCAGGCCCTTGCCGCCGGAGAGGATTTCGTGCAGGCGGTCGACCTCGGCATTGTAGCCCTTGCGGATGAAGCCGCCCTCGCGCACGGAAAACGGCGGCTCGTCGACGAGCGTGTCGCGGATGCTCTGCGCCACGTCGGTGAGCGTGTCGAGCTCGTTGTCAAGCTCGTGCAGCCGCCCGCTCTGGAACGCCGCGAGCTGGGATTTGACCTCCGTGATGCGCTCGATGGAGTTGCGCAGCGACGCAAAGTCGCGCCCGCCCGCCGTGCCGTAGGCGATGCGGCCGATCAGTCGCTCCATGTCGCTGATGCCGGAGAGCGATAAAATGAGCTCTTCGCGCGCGACGGTGTTCTTCGTCAGCGCCTCGACCGCGCCGAGTCTGCGCTCGATAGCCGCGACGTCGCGCAGCGGGCGCGTCAGCCATGCGCGAAGATTTCTCGCGCCCATGGCGGTCTTCGTCTTGTCGAGCACCCAGAGGAGGCTCCCGCGCTTTTCCTTGGCGCGGATGGTCTCGGTCAGCTCCAAGTTGCGCCGCGCGGAGAGGTCCAGCTCCATGAAGCGGCCCTGCTCGTAGTACTCTAAATCTTTGATGTAGGAAAGGTCGGTCTTCTGCGTCTCATGGAGATACGAGAGCAGCGCGCCCAGCGCGAGCGCCGCGGCGGGGTTGTTGCGCGGGAGGCTCGCAAACGCTTCCTCGCCGAATTGCAGGCGGATGGCCTTTTCGGCGGTCTTGAGCTCAAAGCGGTTTTCCCCGCGCTCGACGGCGCAGGAGAGCTTGTCGCGCAGATACTCGACGAGCTCGCCGTTATCGTAAGCACCCGCGCTCAGCACCGCCTCGGCGGGGGAAAAGCGCGAGAGCTCGTTGTATAGATGCTCTAAGCGGTCGTCGCCCGAAAAGGCGGTCACATGCGTGTGGCCGGTCGTCATGTCGCAGAACGCCGCGCCGGCGTTCTGCCCGTCCAAAAAGATACCGCAGAGGAAGTTGCCGCGCCGGTCGTCAAGACACGCGCTGTCGATGACCGTGCCGGGCGTGATGACGCGGATGATGTCGCGCTTGACAAGGCCCTTGGCGAGCGCGGGGTCCTCGGTCTGCTCGCAGATGGCGACCTTGTAGCCCTTGGCGATGAGGCGCGCGATATAAGCGTCGCTCGAATGATAGGGGATGCCGCACATCGGCGTCTGGTCCTCCGCCGCCTTGCCGCGGTCGCGGGTCGTCAGCGTCAGGTCGAGCTCGCGCGAGGCGAGCTGGGCGTCCTCGTTGAACATCTCGTAGAAGTCACCCAAGCGGAAAAAGAGGATCGAATCCTTATTCTGTTCCTTGATCTCCAAATACTGCTTCATCATCGGCGTGATCTCGGCCATGATTCATCCTCGCTTTCTTTCTCTCTAAAATCTGAATCTTATTACACGGTAAAGTCGGAGCCCGCGGGCATCTCGCCGAGGCGCTCGCCGAGCTTTGTCTTCAATCTCGCATAGGCTTCCTTGCCCGTACAGTGGCCCGTGAAGTAGTGCGCGATCTTGTCCTCGCGCAGCTTCTCGCCCACGGCGTCGACCAGCTCGTCCGGCTCGCTCTTGCCGAGCGAGGGGTTATAGAGGTGGAAACCCGCAAACACCGCGTCGGGCGCTCTGCCGAGCACATCCTCGGCGCTTTTCAGGATATTCACGATGCCGCAGTGCGCGCAGCCCGCGAACAGCGCCGTCTTGCCGTTTTCGGTGACCAATAAATCCTGCTCGTGGCGGAACGTGTCGCGCGGATAGTCGCCGCCGATCTTCTCGCGCAGCGTGTCGTTCGCGCCGCTCCACAGCTCGCGGCCCGAAACGGCGGAGAAGACCGTCAGCTCGTCGTCGAGCTTCTGCACGCCGTCGCAGAGGACGAAGCGGTCTTCATAGTTTTTAAGCACCGCGTCCATGCCGATATAGGCGCATTTTTGCGGCGTGACGACGTAATACTGACCCCAGACGGTCTTCTGCATGTAGACCTTCGCGTGATCGTTGAGCTTTAAGAACGCTTCGAGTCCGCCGCAGTGGTCGTTGTGCGCATGGGACAAAAAGGCGATGTCGACCTGCGTTAAGTCGACGCCGAGCGCCTTCGCATTGTTGATAAACTGCGCGTCAGGGCCCATGTCGAAGAGAATTTTATGCTTGTCCGTCTCAATATACATCGACAGACCGTGCGCGCAGGCGACGGTATCTCTGCACGTGCTGTTTTCCATCAAAATGATGACTTTCATCCAAAAGCCCCCTTTTCCTTATTCCTCTACCGCTTCGCCGTAGAGCGCCCAAGTGTTGCTGTCGCTGATCTTCGCTTTGGCAAACGTGCCGATGAGACGCTTATCGCCCTTCATGCGCACGAGGCGGTTGCCCTCCGTGCGCGCGGCGAGGGGGAAAGCCTCGTCGTCGCTCTCGCCGTCGACCAAAACCTTGACGGTCCTGCCGATGTAGGCTGCGTGCTTTTTCGCGCTGATGGCGTTCTGCGCGTCGACCAGCTTTTCAAACCAGACCTGCTTTTCCTCGCGCGGGACGGGGTCGTCCATCTTCGCCGCGGGCGTGCCCGGGCGCGGGGAGAAAATGAACGTGAAGAGCGCGTCGAACTGCGTCTTTTCTACAAGGTCGACGGTCTGCATC
>CAVFND010000074.1:0-5538 GCA_963623615.1 Oscillibacter sp. ER4
GCGCGCCTACGGCGCGTGCGCTGCCGCGGGCTGCAATTTTACTCAAAAAGCGGCCCTTGGGCCGCTTTTTGAAGTAATTTATAGCCAGCTGCAGTCGCTTTCCTTCTTCGGCGTGCGGCTCATCAGAACGCCGATGAGCGGCGCGGCGCTCTTGCCCTCGTAGAGGACCTCGTACACCGCCGTCGAGATCGGCATTTCCACGCCGTAGCGCTGCGCGAGCTCATGCGCGCTGCCTGCGGCGTAGTAGCCCTCGACGACTGCGCCGACCTCGTCCATAGCCTCCTGCGCGCTCTTGCCCTGACCAATCAGAATGCCCGCGCGATGATTGCGCGAATGCATCGACGTACACGTGACGATGAGGTCGCCCATGCCGGCAAGACCGGCGAGCGTTTCCTTGCGCCCGCCCATACATTCGGCAAGTCGCGAAATTTCGCTCAGCGCGCGCGTAATAAGCAGCGCGCGGGTGTTGTCGCCCATGCCGCAGCCGTCGCTGATGCCGCAGCACAGCGCCGCGACGTTCTTGAGCGCGCCCGCAAGCTCCACGCCGACGACATCGTCGTGCGTGTAGACGCGGAAGACCTCGTTCATGAACGCGCGCTGCACGGCCTCGGCACTCGCCTGATCGGCGGACGCCGACACACAGCCGGTCGGCAGACGGCGCGCGACCTCCTCAGCATGCGAGGGGCCGGAGAGCACCGCGATGCGATAGCCCTCGCCGCATTCCTGTGCGATGATCTCGCTCATGCGCATATGCGTCCCGCGCTCGATGCCCTTCGTGAGCGACACGAGCAGCGTCCCTTTTTTCAGGTGCGGCGCGGCCTCATGCGCGACGGAGCGCAGCGCGAACGACGGCGACGCGAAGACGACCATCTCAGCATTTTCGAGCACCGCCAAGTCGCTCGTAACGGCGACGCGTTCGGGAATGCGCACGCCTTTGAGTAAAGGATTTTTCCTTGTCTTATCCAGTAATTCCGCCTTTTTCGGGTCATGCGACCAGAGTGTGACGGCATGGCCGTTGTCCGATAACAGCATCGCGGCGGCGGTGCCCCAGCCGCCCGAGCTAAGCACCACAATGTTCATTCGTCCTCCCCCGGCTTGGGCGTGTTCACATGAAAATGGAACTTGCTCTCCGTGCCGTTCAGCAGTCTTTTGATGTTGCTGCGGTGGGCCCACAGCACAAGCAGCGAAATACACGTGCCGATCACCGTGCAGGCCGTGTTATGAAACACAAAATACGTCGTAATGGGAAAGCTGATCGCCGCGGCGACCGAGCCGAGCGACACATAACGCGTCACGAGCCACAGCACGGCGAACGCGCCCCAGCCGACAAACGCGATGCGCCAGTCGAGAAGAAGCAGCAGCGTGCCGCTGCACAGAATTCCCTTGCCGCCCTTGAAACCGTAAAACACCGGAAACATGTGGCCGATGACGCAGAACAGCGCGCCGAAATACTTGCCCGCGGCGCCCCAGCCGAGAAGATAGCCTATGAAATAATTGCCCAGCAGCACTGCGCCGACGGCCTTGAGCATGTCGAACGCGATGACCATGGGCGCACATTTTGCGCCGTAATTGCGGTAAAAATTTGTCAGCCCCGCGTTGCCGCTGCCGTGGCGGCGCACGTCGTCATGGTAGAAGATGTGCGATGTCGCGATCGCGCCGTTGATGCAGCCGAGAAGATACGACAGCACCGCGACCAGAACCGGCAAACCAAATGCCATGACAGCTGTGACGCCCGTAAGATAAATACCTTCCATCAGTCTTCCTTATCCCCCTTCTCGCGAATGGACATGATGACCGGCGTGCCCTCGAGTCCAAAGACGTTGCGGATGCAGTTTTCGAGGTAGCGCTGGTAAGAGAAGTGGAAGAGCTTGCGCTCGTTGCAGAACACGACAAAGTGCGGCGGGCAGACGCCGACCTGCGTCATGTAATAGATCTTCAGTCTGCGGCCGCGGTCCGTCGGCGGCTGTACGCGCGTCTGCGCGTCGGCCAGAATGTTGTTGAGCATGCCGGTCGAGATGCGCATACAGGACTGGTTGTGCACGTAGTTGATCATCTCAAAAAGGCGCGGCACACGCTGGCCCGTCGCCGCCGAGATGAAGAGGATCGGCGCATAGGTCATGTAGGAGAGGTCGCGGCGGATGTCGTCGCGCATCTTATCCATCGTCTTGCCGTCCTTTTCGACAAGATCCCACTTATTCACGACGATGATGCAGGCCTTACCCGCCTCGTGCGCGAGGCCCGCGACCTTTGTATCCTGCTCGGTCACACCCTCCTGCGCGTCGATCATGATGAGGCACACGTCCGCGCGGTCGATGGCCATCGTGGCGCGCAGCACGCTGTAACGCTCGATCACGTCGTCGACCTTCGACTTTTTGCGCATGCCGGCAGTGTCGATGAAGACGTATTTGCCCTGCTCATTTTCAAAGTACGAGTCGATGGCGTCGCGCGTCGTGCCCGCGACGTTGCTGACGATCATGCGCTCGGTGCCGAGGATGCGGTTCGTCAGCGACGATTTGCCGACATTGGGCTTACCGATGATGGCGACCTTGATAACGTCCTCGTCCTCTTCCTCGTCGTCCTCGGGAGGGAAATATTGCAGACACGCGTCGAGCAGATCGCCCGTGCCGTGGCCGTGGACAGCAGAAACGGCGATGGGATCACCGAGACCTAAATTGTAGAATTCATAAAAATCGGGGTCGACCCGTCCGGTCGAGTCCATCTTGTTGACCGCCAGCACGATGGGCTTGCGGGACCGGAGCAGCATGTTCGCGACCTCCTGATCGGAAGCTGTCAGGCCGGTCTTCACGTCGGTTAAGAAAATAATGACGTCCGCGTGCTGAATGGCGATCTCCGCCTGCTCGCGCATGAACGACAGGATCTGATCGTCCGTGCGCGGCTCGATACCGCCGGTGTCCACCAAACGGAATTTACGGCCGCACCACTCGCTCTCGCCGTAGATGCGGTCGCGCGTGACGCCCGGCGTATCCTCAACGATGGAGAGCCGCTGGCCGATGAGCTTATTAAATAGCATGGACTTGCCGACATTCGGCCGTCCAACGATCGCAACCAAAGGTTTCATCTCTCTGCCTCCTTTATTCCAAAGCGGCGCAGAAACGCCGCCCTTATCGCAAAGCAAAATATTACAAATACAGTATAACCGAATTTTGGGCGCAGCGCAAGGACAAGCTGCCCTGCGCGCGATATAAATTTCTTGTAAAAATACGGCGCGGGGACTATAATGAGAGCCACCTTACAAAAAAGGAGCGCTTTTCGATGAAGTCCCCGTCCGTTCGCGCGTCGGCGCTTGCACCCTACGCGCTGATCTTGCTGCAAAA
Source organism: Oscillibacter sp. ER4 (assembly GCA_963623615.1). GTDB lineage: Bacteria > Bacillota > Clostridia > Oscillospirales > Oscillospiraceae > Hominicoprocola. The sequence goes on from CAVFND010000074.1 coordinate 3,336, forward strand.
TGTCATCTACGGCTTCGGCGACCCGATCTCCAAGGTCGCCTACGAGACTGTGCCCGTCTTTTCGCTGCTGGCGGCGCGGTATCTGATGGCCTTCGCCTTTTTGTTCGGGAGCTCAGAAACGCGCCATGGAAGCAGCTCATCCTCCCCTGCCTCTGCATCTCGTCGAACCTCATCGGAAACGTGGCCCTTGTGCTCACGACCGCCACGTCCGTCGCGTTCCTGCGCTCGCTCTCGACGGTCATCGTGCCGCTGCTCGCGGCGATCGTCTACCGGCAGAAGCTGCCGAAAAAGCTGCTGCCGGTCTATGTGCTCGTCGTCGTGGGCTCGTACCTTCTCTGCGGCATGGGCGGCCTGTCGGGCTTTGGCTGGGGCGAGGTGCTGTCGCTCCTCTGTGCCGTGCTCATCGCGGGTTCGCTGCTCTTCGGGCAGAAGAGTCTCTCTTGCGTCAGCGCCACGACGCTCACGACCGTGCAGTCCGCCGCAGCGACGGTGCTGGCGCTCGTCTGCTCGTTTTTGTTCGAGGGCGGCATCCACGTGTCAAATGTCTCGCCGCTCGCGTGGAGCATCATCGCGTATCTCGCCATCCTGTGCACGTCGCTCGGCTACTTTTTGCAGAACAAGGCCATGTGCGCCATTTCGGCGCGCTCGGTCGCGCTGCTCCAGTGCTTGTGCCCGGTGATGACGGCTCTCTTTTCCTTCCTGCTTCTTAAAGAAAGGCTCAGCGCGGCGGGAATCCTCGGCTCGGCACTCCTGCTCATCGCACTGGCCGCGGCGACGCTTCTGCGCAGCGAAACGCCGGCAGAACGCATAAGAAAAAGCTGAGTGGAGTTCCACTCAGCTTTTCTTAACGATTTTCGTTCCGAATCATTATTCGGCTGCGACCTTGGACTCGATGACCTTGACCTGACGGCCGTTGTAGGTACCGCATTCCGGGCACATTCTGTGAGGCTGGTGCAGAGCGCCGCACTTCGGGCACGCGACAAGCGCGGGAGCGGTGAGCTTCCAGTGAGAAGAACGTCTCTTATCACGTCTCTGACGGGATACTTTCCCCTTGGGGACTGCCATGTTGACACCTCCTTCAAAGTTAAGCTGAATAAACAGCGTATTTATTGTTCCAAAAGTTTTGCGAGGTCTGCTAACCTGGGATCGACTTCCTTTTTGCAGCGGCACTTCTCATAATTGAGATTGACGCCGCAGCCGGAACACAAGCCCCTGCAATCCTCGCGGCAAAGGGTCTTGGTTGGCATGTTGAGGATGAACGTCTCCCGCGCCAGCTCGCTGAGATCAACGGTTCCGTTGTCCAGCAGCAGAATGTCGTCGTTGTCGTCTTCCTCCAGCTCCTCGGCGAGCAGACACTCAAACGGGACCTTGTACAGAAGATCAAACGGCGCTCCGCAGCGATCGCACACGGCAGAAAGCGTTGTAGTCAGGTCAAACTGCAACCGCAGCATCCCCGCAATGTTCTCTGCCCGCCCTACCACTGAGACCGGCCGAACCGCAGGACACACGCCGCCGAAGTCCACATCAGAAAAGTCCTCTGTAAAGTCAAAGGGAATTCTGCCTCCGGGGGTGTTAATGATACGTTTTACATCTAAAACCATGCTACACCTCGCAATGACACGAGTGATATTATAGAGTACGTTTTCTCGATTGTCAAATACTTTTTTCACGGTTGCGGCAAAAATTTTGACAGGATTTCTTTACTTTTTTTGCCCGCTATCGTACAATAGCAGAAAATCGCGCGCTGCGCAAGCGGAGGTGCCGCCCATGCGGGAGTTTCACATCGGAAAAAATGACGAAAATCAGCGGCTCGACCGCTTCCTCGGCAAGGCCATCCCCCTGCTCCCCGCGTCGCTTGCGCAGAAGTACATCCGCCTAAAGCGCATCAAGGTCAACGGCGCGCGCGCCCAGCGCGACCAGAAGCTCGTCGCGGGCGATATCTTGCAGTGCTACATCAACGATGAGTTTTTCGAATCGCCGAGCGAGGAGAACGTCTACCTCACGATTGCCACGCCGCGCCTCAGGATCGTCTACGAGGACGAGAACATCATGCTGCTCGACAAGCCCGCGGGCATGGTCGTCCACGCCGACGAGCACGAGAAGGTCAACACGCTCGTCAACCACATGCTCGCCTACCTCTACCAGAAGCGCAAGTGGAAGCCGCGCGAGGAAAACGCCTTCACCCCCGCGCTCTGCAACCGCA
>CAVFND010000074.1:5548-7428 GCA_963623615.1 Oscillibacter sp. ER4
TGCCACAGCGCCGGTACTTGGGATTATAACACGCTCATCGCGAATGTTCAAGCGTACATGGCGCAAAAGGGCGAATGGAAGCCCAAGGAAGAAAATTCCTTTGCCCCCGCGCTCTGCAACCGCATCGACCGCAACACCGGCGGCATCGTCATCGCGGCGAAAAACGCCGAGGCGCTGCGCATCCTGAACGATAAAATTCGCGACCGCGAGATCGCCAAGTATTATTTATGTATCGCCCTCGGCCGCGTCGAGCCGCCGAAGGGAAAAATCGAGTGCTTTTTGCGCAAGGACGAAAAGAGCAACACCGTCCGCGTCTATCACCGCCCCGTACCGGACGGACGCAGCGCCGTCACCTTATATCAGACGCTCCAGACGCGCGGCGAGCTGTCGCTGCTCAAAATTGAGCTCCTCACAGGCCGCACGCATCAGATCCGCGCGAGCATGGCCGACCTCGGCCATCCCCTGCTCGGCGACGGCAAGTACGGCGTCGGCAGCTTGAACCGCAAATACGGCGAAACGCATCAGGCGCTCTACTCCTACCGCCTGCGCTTCGACTTCCCCACCGATGCGGGCATCCTCGAATATCTGCGCGGGCGCGAGTTTCAGGTGGACGAGGTGCCGTTTCAGAAAAAATACTTTGGTTAAATCCCACAAGCGGAGAGCCTACAGCGGCTCTCCGCTGTTTTATTTTTGAAAAGTTCAAAATATTGAACTTTTTGTTAAATATACTATTGCAATTTTGTACGCGCTGTGTATAATAGTCTCGGTTTAGCAAAAACTGACCAAAAGTTTAGTATATCGAACGAGGAGGCGTGTGTATGGACATCGGCAATAAGATCAAGCAGCTGCGAACGCGACAGGGACTGACTCTGGAGGAGCTTGCCAGCCGAAGCGAGCTCACGAAGGGGTTCTTGTCCCAGTTAGAGCGCGACCTCACCTCCCCCTCGATCGACTCGCTCAGCGATATCCTCGAGGCCCTCGGCACCAACCTCTCGGAATTCTTTCAGGAGGACAAAAACGACCAGTTCGTCTTCCGCTCCGAAGACTTTTTTGTCGACGAGCGCGAAAACTGCACCGTCAACTGGATCGTTCCCAACACGCAGAAAAACCAGATGGAACCCATTTTATTAGAGCTTCCCGCCGGCGGCGAATCGTTTGAGGTCGAGCCGCACAACGGCGAGGAGTTCGGTTACGTGCTCGACGGCAGCATCATTTTGGAGTGCGACGGCGAGCGCAGTGTCGTGCGCCGCGGCGAAACGTTCTATCTCCACGGCAGAACGTTCCATTCCCTCAAAAACGAGCGCAAGACGACTGCGCGCATCCTCTGGGTCTGCACGCCCCCGCTTTTTTAACTACTATTCTATAAAATTGTGAGGATATCGGAAATGGCCGAAGAAAAGAAAAAGATCATTCAATTCAAGAACATCGTCAAGAGTTTTGAGGACGGTCAGGTCGTTCTCAAGGGTGTTTCGCTTGACATTTACGAAAACGAGTTTGTCACGCTGCTCGGCCCCTCGGGCTGCGGCAAGACGACGCTGCTGCGCATCCTCGGCGGCTTTTTGCAGCCGACGGAGGGCAAGGTGCTCTTCGACGGCGAGGACATCGTCAATATCCCGCCCTACAAGCGCGAGATCAACACCGTCTTTCAGAAGTACGCACTCTTCCCCCACATGGATGTGTACGACAACATCGCCTTCGGCCTGACGCTCAAAAAGGAGCCGAAGGACGTTATCGAGCAGAAGGTCATGCGTATGCTCCGCCTTGTGAGCCTTGAGGACTACGCCCACCGCAACGTGACCGAACTCTCCGGCGGTCAGCAGCAGCGCATCGCCATCGCCCGCGCGCTCGTCAACGAGCCGAACGTGCTGCTGCTCGACGAG
>CAVFND010000075.1:0-7349 GCA_963623615.1 Oscillibacter sp. ER4
CCTGCGCCCTCGTCATTGAGCCGTTGGGGCGGAAGCTGCCGTCGTCAAAGCCCGTGAGGATGCCCATCTCGCTGAGCGTGCTCACGTACTCCGCTGCCCAAGACTGGATCGCGCTGCTGTCCGTGAACTTGAGCGCGGGCTGGGCGTAGCCCTTTTCGGTCAGACGGCCAAGCATCGTCACCGCCTCTTGGCGGCTCACGTTGGCTGTGGGGTTGAAGTAGAGCTTGCCCGAGCCGTCGGAGCTGCCCTTGATGATGCCGAGCGAGTACATTGCCTTCGCACCGTTCAGCGCCCAGGATGCGATCTGGTTTGTATCGGCAAACGGGAGCTGCACGGAGGAATAATCCTGCGACGAGCCGAGGTAGCGCGCGAGCAGCACGGCAAATTCCTGACGGCTAATGTTCGTATCCGGCAGGAAGTTGCCGTTCGAGCCGTTCGAAATGCCGCTGCGCTTGAGGTACGCCACCGCGTCGTTCGCCCAGTGGTCCTTCATGTCGGCAAAGGCCGGTGTCGCGCTCGACGTACCGGCGTTCACGCCCGCGCGGCACAGATTGCCGCTCGCGTCGCCCGCGACCACGCTCACGCGGTGCTGCGCGCCGTCCGCCGCAGGAAGCGAAATGCTCAGCGCTCCGCTGGACTGATTATAAGTGTAGGACGTGTAGCTCTTGCCGTCGTAGGTCACGCGGATGGTCGGGATGGCCGCGCCGTCGATGTCGTCGCGCACCGTGCCCGTCACGGTGTTGCTCGCCGCATTGTACTGGAGCGAGAGCTTCGGCGCGGTCGCATCGGTCAGACCGCCGTAGGAGAGCACGAGCTGGTCAAGGTACACGGCACTGATGAGCTCCGCGTCCGAAGAGACCGTCATGCCCGTGATCGCAGTCGCCGCGCCGAGATTCGCCGTCAGGAGCTTCCAGCCGGAGAAGTTGAGCGCGCCGAGGTTTACCGAGCCCGTATCCGTCACCAACGCGAGCTGCGCGCCGCTCAAGTCGCCGTAGACCCAGAAGTTGAGCTGGTCATAATTTGAGGGGATCGCGTAGTTGAGGCCGATAGAGGCGTTGCCCTCGCTGCCGGTCGCATAGTCGAGGCGTGCGGAGGCGCAGCCGTTGTGCACGCGGGTCATTTCGTTGTTATAGGAGAGCATCGCGCGCGTGCCGGTCGCGGTCGCGAACGAGGTCTCAAAGCCGTCGAGCGTGCGCAGGGCGCGCGCCGTCACCGTCACGGGGATCGTCACGGAAATGCGGCCGAGGCTCGCCGTCACGCTGCCGCTGCCGATGTTGCCGGACGCCGTGAAGACGCCGTTTTCGATCGTGCCGACATTGCCCTGCACAGTCCAGGTAAAGCCCTTGTTGTCGCCGAGCACCGGCAAGTGGCGGTACATCGCCGAGGCGGTCAGCGTCGCCGTCTCGCCCGCGCTCACGGTGATGGCGCTCACGGTCTTGCCGTTCTGCTGGACGCTGATGCTGTCGGGCTGCGTCACAACCTCGATCTCGAGCTCCGTGCTCGCGCCGCCCGCGCGTGCCGTCACCGTCACGGTGCCGGATTTGGGCGCGGTCAGGACATTGCCGTCGATCGTGCCCTTATCTGCGCGCAGCGTCACATCCTGCGAGGACATCGGGATATAGTTCGTGTCGAGCACCGTCGCGTTCAGCTTGACCTGCGCGTTCGGAAGCACGCGGGTGCTCTCGCTTTCAAGGTACACATGGCCCACGGAGTTCGTCGGGCGGCTGTCCGCCACTAAGAAGAGGTGGTTCGTCACCGCGCGCTCGCTGCCGCCGGAGGGCTTGTTCACAAGAGAGGCCGTCGTGCCGTCGGGCTGCGTCGCGACGAGCGCGGTCGAGCCGCCGCCGTCCAGACTCAGCGCCGTCACGCAGCCGAGCTCGACCATGCGTTCAGCGACCTGCGTCAGCGTCGCGCCGATGGAATAGCCGCTCTGGCGGCCGTCGAGGGTGTACATCACAAGCGAGCCGTCGCGCTTGAGGCCCACCGCCGTGCGCGGCGCGCTGCCGTTGACAAGGCCCGAGCAGACCTGGCCGTTTTCGACCAGCTGATAGAGCGCGCCGATCATGTTCGTCACGCCGTTCCACTCGCTGCCGCTCGCGCTGACGGAGACTGTGAGATAGTCTCCGACCTGAAGCGCGCGCATGGCTGTCAAATAGCTTTCGCTGGACTTGAGGTTGACCGACAGCACGTACTGGCCCTTGCCGACGGCGGTGTCAACGCCGTTTTCGACGATGTTTTCGACCCGGAGCGTCAGCTCCTCGCCGATGCCAAGCTCGCCGCGGTCCACCGAGCAGACGACGTCAAGGCCCGGCTCGCTCGTGCCGATCGTGCCGCGGGCGTTGAAGCTGTCGTCATACAGAAAGATGCCGAACGACGTCTGGCGGACATAGTTCATGGCCGTGATGCCGAACGTACCGCCGCGGTCGGTCACAGCGTTGATGCGGAGGTTGGGCTTGCCCATCACCGCCGTGCCGTCATCGTAGAAGCCGAGGGCATAGTAGCTGCCGGAGATGTTGCGGAAAACGCCCTCGCTCATCACGCTGCCGAGCGCGATGCCGTTGGCGGTGTCGTAATAGTCGCCGTTGATACCCGCGACCACGCGGTAGCCCTCAGCTTCCAGCGTGCGCGCCGCGGTCGAAACCGTCGTGAGCTGCGTGCTGTAGCTGCCGCTCGACACAATGGGCTTCACGCTGCGGTTCGGCTCATAGACGACGTAGTTCTCCTGCCGAAGGTCGGAGTAGGTATTGCTCCAGAACGTGCCGGCGTTGAGCTCGGTGCGCTCGTTGACCTCGACAGTCGAGCTCGTCAGATCGTCGCCGAGCGCGTCAGACGCGAACGCGTCGAGCGGAGCCGCCGCCAGCACGACCGCCAGCGACAGCGACAAAAACTTACGGATGATGGATTTCACGATTTGCCTCCTTGCTGAAAATGCCTTGAATTGGTAAACATAACGCAGTATAGCAGATGCTCTGCCATAAGTAAAGACGCGAAAACGCGGAAAAAGTTTCCACTTTTTTCGAAAAGATTAGAGCGAAAGCTCCTCGAGCACCCGCACAATGACGGCGTTCGACACCAGAAAGCCCTGCGGCGTCAGGCGCCAGCGGCCATTCTCCTTTTGAGAAAGGCCGTGGCGCGCGCACTCTTCGAGCACCGCCTCGGCGTCCGCCGTGTCCTCCTTGAGCGCCGACAGTTCGAGCCCCCACGCGGTGCGCAGGGCGAGCATGACGCGCTCCTCCTCGCGCTCATTTTCCGCGGGGCACGCGCTCTCGGAAAGGTGCTCCTCACCTTTGATGTAAGCGTTCAAATCCCTCGCATAGGCAAAGCGCCGCCCGCCGAAGTCCGAATGCGCGCCGGGACCGAAGCCCAGATACTCCTGCATCATCCAGTATTTAAGGTTGTGGCGTGATTCGCGCCCGGGGCGGGCGAAGTTCGAAATTTCGTACTGCTGGTAGCTCGCCTTTTCGAGCAGCTCGACCGTCGCAAGATACTCCTCCGCCTGTTCATCGTCGTCTGGGATGCGCAGGGCGTCTTTCTTGCGATCAAGCGGCGTGCCCTCTTCGATCTTGAGTCCGTAGCACGAGAGGTGCTCGGGCTGTAAGGCGATCGCGGCTTGCAAATTCTCCCGCCAGCGCGCCGCCGTCTGCTCGGGCAGACCGTAGACGAGGTCGAGGCTCACATTGTCAAAGCCCGCCGCACGGGCGGCGCACACGGCCTCGACCGTCTCTTTATGTGTATGGACGCGCCCGATCAAACGCAATTCCTCATCACTTGCCGACTGCATCCCGAGCGAAATGCGGTTGAAGCCCGCTTCTCTGAGCTGCCGCAGCGCGTTTACCTCCCGCGCGCTGTCGGGATTCGCCTCGGTCGTGATCTCAGCGTTTCCGTCCACGCGGTAATGGGCAAAAACCGTCTCTAAAAGGCGGCAGAGCCGGTCCGCGCCGAGGTAGCTCGGCGTGCCGCCGCCAAAGTAAATGGTGTCAACGGTATGATCCTTCGCCTCACCCGCCCAGCGGATCAGATCGCGCTGCAGGGCCGCGGTGTAGGCGTCCATCTTCTCCTCCGAGTGCGGGAGCGAGTAGAAGTCACAGTAAATGCACTTCGCCTTGCAGAACGGAATGTGGAGATACAGTCCCAGCGGCTGCATCGCATCAGCTCCTTTGCTAAAAAATGTCCTCGCCCATTGTAGCACAAACCGCGCCGCGCGCAAGATGGCAGCGCCCGGATATTTCACCCATTTTCCGCAAACACTACGGCAAAAGGAGTGATTCTTCATGGATATGACGCCGCAGGAATATCAGGAGTACGTCAAGCGCCTTGCTCCAAAATCTCCCATTTTCAAGGATACCGCCTTTGCCTTCTTCATTGGCGGCGCGATCTGCGCGCTCGGACAGCTCATTCAGAACGGCTTTCTCTCGCTCGGCCTTGCAAAGACCGATGCGGGCACGGCGACCTCGATCTGCCTGATCTTCCTCTCCGCGCTTTTTACGGGACTGAACCTCTACAACTCCATCGCGCGCTTTGCGGGCGCGGGCACACTCGTGCCGATCACAGGCTTTGCCAACTCCGTCGTCTCCCCCGCCATCGACTTTAAGAGCGAAGGCTTCATCACCGGCATGGCGTCGAAGATGTTCGTCGTCGCGGGGCCGGTCATCGTGTTCGGCACGCTCGCGAGCGTCGTATACGGCGTTATCCTGATGCTGCTGTGAGGAAAAAAGGGAGTGCCATGGCGCCCCCTTTTTTCCGTGCACGTCCGCGCCATTTCGTCAAGGGGGCAAATTGACGAAATTTGCCTCGCCCCTCGTCCAAGGTGCGGAGGAAGCGGAAGCGTGTCCATTCATAGTTTATCCGCGGTTATTCTGTTGACATAACGATGTGGAAAACTCTGTGGAAACTGTGAATAACTTTGTTGTTGCAGTGTGTTCCCGCCGGTTGACAGTCGGTTATGTTCGACGTGTTTCGGTAAATTGAGCGGTAGAATTCCCGCGCCCGCGTGCATTTCTCCCACAAAAGGAAAAATCTGCGGCGGCCACTTGCCATTGTGGTCAAAAAATCGTATAATGTACCAAGTTTTGTGTTTGAAGATCAGAATCGTAAATTTCGGCGAAATGGAGAAACCCAATGGCAGAAGCAAAAAAAACGAATTACGGCAACGAGAGCATTTCGTCCCTCAAGGGCGCGGACCGCGTGCGCAAGCGCCCGGGCGTCATCTTCGGCTCGGACGGGCTGGACGGCTGTGAGCATGCCGTGTTCGAGATCCTTTCCAACTCCATCGACGAAGCGCGCGAGGGCCACGGCAAGCTCATCACCGTCACCCGCTACTTAGACCACAGCATCGAGGTAGAGGACATGGGCCGCGGCTGCCCTGTGGACTATAACCCCAAGGAAAAGCGCTTCAACTGGGAGCTCGTGTACTGCGAGCTCTACGCCGGCGGCAAGTACAATAACCTCGACGGCGACAACTATGAATACTCTCTCGGCTTAAACGGCCTCGGCGCGTGCGCGACGCAGTATTCCTCGCGCTATATGGACGTGACCGTCTGGCGCGATGGGAACAAATACTCCCTGCACTTTGAGCGCGGCGAGCCTGTGGGCAAAAAGGGCGACGAGCTCAAGATCGAGCCGACCGACCGCGGAAAAAAGACCGGCACGCGCACGCGCTGGCTGCCCGACCTCGACGTGTTCACCGATATCGACATTCCCGCCGACTACTATGTCGAAACGCTGCGCCGTCAGGCCGTCGTCAACGCGGGCATCACGTTCCGCTTCAAAAACGAAGTCCTCCCCGGCCACTTTGAGACGCAGGACTTTGTCTACGAAAACGGCATCATCGACTATGTTTCCGAGATCGCGGGCGAGGACGCCCTGACGACCCCCGTCTTCTGGGAAACCGAGCGCCGCGGCCGCGACCGTGAGGACAAGCCCGAATACAAGGTCAAGTTCTCCTGCGCGTGCTGCTTTTCCAACAAGGTACAGCGCATTGAGCACTATCACAACTCCTCGTGGCTCGAGCACGGCGGCAGCCCCGAAAAGGCGGCGAAAACCGCCTTTGTCTACGCCATCGACAAGTATCTGAAGGACAACAACAAATACCAGAAGGGCGAGGCGCGCATTGCCTGGCAGGACATCGAGGACTGCATCATTTTAGTCTCGAACAACTTCTCCACGCAGACGAGCTACGAGAACCAGACGAAAAAGGCCATCACGAACAAGTTCGTGCAGGAGGCGATGACGGACTTTTTGAAGTCCCGCCTCGAGACCTATTTCATTGAAAACCGCGTCGACGCGCTCAAGATCGCCGAGCAGGTGCTCATCAACAAGCGCAGCCGTGAAAGCGCGGAAAAGCAGCGCCTGAACATCAAGAAAAAGCTCTCCGGCAGCATCGACATTTCGAACCGCGTCGAAAAATTTGTCGACTGCCGCACGCGTGACGTCTCGCGCCGCGAGATCTACATCGTCGAGGGCGACAGCGCCCTCGGCAGCGTCAAGCTCTCGCGCGACGGCGAGTTCCAGGGCATCATGCCCGTGCGCGGCAAAATTTTAAACTGCCTCAAGGCCGACTATCCGCGCATTTTCAAGAGCGAGATCATCACCGACCTTCTGAAGGTCCTCGGCTGCGGCGTCGAGGTGCCGGGCAAGTTCGTCAAGGACTTAAATGCCTTCGATATCAATAATCTCCGCTGGAACAAGGTCATCCTCTGCACCGATGCCGATGTCGACGGCTTTCAGATCCGGACGCTCATCCTGACGATGATCTACCGCCTCTGCCCGACGCTGATCCGCGAGGGCTATGTCTACATCGCCGAGACGCCGCTTTTTGAGATCACCTGCGGCGAAAAGACGTGGTTCGCCTACACGGATAAGGAGAAAAATGACATCGTCAAGACCCTTGAGGGCAAGCGCTACAAGGTCGACCGCTCGAAAGGTCTCGGTGAAAACGACCCCGAAATGATGTGGCTCACGACCATGAACCCCGAGACGCGCCGCCTCATCAAGGTCATGCCCGAGGACGCGGAGGCGACCGCGCACTCGTTCGATCTGCTGCTCGGCGACAATTTACAGGGCCGAAAAGACCACATCGCCGAAAACGGCTACAAATACCTCGAAATGATCGACGTATCGTAACTCAAGAAAGGAGATTTTTTCAATGGACGGTATTTTACTTCACGTGCTCTACCACGGCGCGGAGGCCAAGGACTTTGCCGATGAGATGCAGAGCGGGCTTCGCAATGACGTGCTCGCCGAGGACGGCTGCATGCAGTACGACTACTTCCTCCCCGTCGGCAAAGAGAACTGCGTGCTGCTCATCGAGCACTGGCGCGATCAGGCGTCGCTCGACAAGCACTCCGCGG
>CAVFND010000076.1:0-7347 GCA_963623615.1 Oscillibacter sp. ER4
CTCCGGCTGCATCACGAACGTCTATGGCGCGGAGCACGGCATCAAGGGCGTGCTCGCCGACCGTCTGTTCGATATGAGCAAGGAGGACCCGAAGGAGCTGGAACTCCTCAAGTACACCCCCTCCTCTGCCCTCGGCTCCTGCCGCTATAAGATGAAAGACCCCGACGAGGACGATACGGATTATAAGCGCATCCTCGAGGTGTTCAAAAAGCACGATGTCCGCTATTTCTTCTACAACGGCGGCAACGACTCGATGGACACCTGCAATAAGATCAGCAAATACATGCAGAAGGTCGGCTACGAGTGCCGCGTCATGGGCGTGCCCAAGACGATCGACAACGACCTCTACGGCACCGACCACTGCCCCGGCTACGCCAGCGCCGCCAAGTATATCGCGACGAGCCTGATGGAGGTCTATCAGGACGCGCATGTCTACGACACGGGCATGATCTGCATTGTCGAGATCATGGGCCGTCACGCCGGCTGGCTGACCGCTGCCGCCGCGCTCGCGACGAAGTACGGCGCGGGCCCCGACCTCATCTACCTGCCCGAGACCGATTTCGACATGGACACGTTTCTTGCCGACGTTCAGCGCGTCTACAAGGAGACCGGCAGCTGCATGGTCGCCGTGTCCGAGGGCATCCACTACGCTGACGGCAGCTTCGTGTCCGAGGCCAAGACCAGCGCGACGGACGGCTTCGGCCACGCGCAGCTCGGCGGCCTCGCGGCGCTGCTGGCGAGCATCGTGAAGGAAAAGACCGGCGCGAAGGTGCGCGGCATCGAGCTCTCGCTGCTCCAGCGCTGCGGCGCACACCTGGCGAGCGAGACCGATATCGAAGAAGCCGTCATGGCCGGTCGTGCCGCGGTGGAGAACGCCGTCGCCGGCATCACCGACAAGATGGTCGCCTTCGAGCGCGAGACCATCGACGGCCACTACGCCTGCAAGACAAAGCTGCTGCCGCTTACCGAGGTCGCGAACTTTGAAAAGAAGATCCCTCTCGAGTGGATCAACGATTCTCACAACGGCGTCAAGCAGGAGCTCATCGACTACGTCCTGCCCCTCATTCAGGGCGAGCCCAAGCTCCCGAAGGAGGACTCCCTGCCCCGCTTCGCCAAGCTCAAAAAGGTGCTGGCCAAGTAAGATTTTTCGATAAAAAAGGAACCGATTCGTAAAGAATCGGTTCCTTTTTTATCCTGTTTCACGCATCCCGCTTATTCCGTCCACTCGCCGAGAATATCCGTGGTGAGCGGCAGCGTCGTTTCCTTCGTGCCGCTTTCCGTGTAGAGCGTCAGCGTAACGGTGTTATCCTCCGCGTGGTAGGTCTCCGCCCGCGCGAGCGCTCCGAGGTGTTCACTCAGGCGGGCAAACTGCGCGTCTACTTTCTTCCAGTCGACCTCGCTGCGCTGCGAAACGCCCTCCGCATCGTTCCAGCGGTAGACAAAAATGCACGGTATGCCGTCGCCAAAGGTGCTGCGCGTAATGAGTTCGCTGCGCCCATCTCCCGTGAGATCAAGCGGCCACGCGCCGTCGCCTTCCGCCGCATCATCAAAGTCATAGCCAAAGGCTCTGCCCACATGGACGAAGCCTTGCTCCGTCAGCGCATAGAAGCAACAAACCGTCATATCCAGGCCTTGGATCGTTTCAATCTCGAAGCCCGGAAAGCCGAGCACATCGTCCCATGCAGTCAGAGAGACTTTTTCGGCAGCGTCGCCATTCCCAATCCAAGTGCCGCGATCCACGCCGAACGGTATGTCGATCTCCGTACCGTCCGCACGGAAGAGCGCATAGCTCGCATAACCATCCTCATCCAGTCCGTAGACCTTCAGCGTGACGGTCTGACCGCCGACCTCTGCGGTCTGCGTGAGCAGCACGGTGGGCGCGTCCGCTTCCTCCGGTGTCAATTCCTCTATGATGGGCTGCGGAGTGCGGCTTGCTAAAATGATGCTGACAAGCGCCGCTGCCGCCAGCAGCGGCAGCGCGATTTTTCGGCTCATATCCTCTTCCTCCTGTTATCCTTCTTGTAGAACAGCATAACAGCGGGCAGTGGAAATGCCAAGTTACAAAACGATGACATTCCGGTTACAGGAATGTAACAAAGAGAGAGGAAACTCCTCTCTCTTTGTTTCTTTACAGGATGATGCAGATGAGACCGCCCGTGCCCTCGTTGATGATGCGTTCGAGCGTCTGGCGCAGCTTTTGCCGCGCGTCGTCCGGCATGTGCTTGAGCTTTGCCTGCAAGTCCTCGTTAACGATCTCGTGGAAGCTGCGGCCGAAGATGTTCGACTGCCAAATCTTCGTTGTGTCGCCCTCGAACTCCTGCAAGAGGTAGTTGACCATGTCCTCGCTCTGCTTTTCGTTACCGACAATGGGCGAAACGGTCGTTTCGATGTCGGCGCGGATGATGTGCAGGCTCGGCGCGCTCGCCTTGAGCCGCACGCCGTAACGTCCGCCCTGCTTCATGATCTCCGGCTCCTCCAAATTGAGCTCGTCGACCGTCGGCACGACGATGCCGTAGCCGCTCTCGCGCGCGTCGGACACCGCCTGCGCCACCTTGTCGTACTCCGCCTTGACCGATGAGAGCTCGGTGAGCAGACTCAGCAGATCGCCGTCGTCCTTCACGTCAAAGCACGACTGCTCGCTCAGCGTCCGGTAGAACAGCGTGCGTGGGAGCTGCAATTCCGCCGCGGCAACGCCTGTGCCGAGCTGGATGGACGTGATGCGCGCGCTGCTGACGCTCTCGCAGCCGCCGATGGCGCTGATCGCGCCCTGCACCTCGCGGATGCAGTGGAGACTGCCCGTGTTCTCGCGGATGGCCTGATAGAGTCCGCTTTTGATCGGGTGATCGTCGGAAAGCGCCTCGACCCACGGCGGGATGAATAGGTCCAGCTCGCAGAGCGGGAACTCGTAGAGGATGGCCCTGAGGATCATCCCCACCGCGTTATCGTCGAGTGTCAGGCAGTTGACCGGCAGGCACGTCACGCCATAGCGTGAAGCGATATCCCTTGCCATCGCCTGCACGCGCTCGCTTTCCGGCTCTGTCGCGTTGAGCAGAACGAGGAACGGCTTTCCGATCTCCTGCAATTCGCGGATGACGCGGCCCTCGGCCTCTATGTAATCCTCGCGCGGGATATCGGTGATGCTGCCGTCGGTCGTCACGACGACGCCGATGGTTGAATGCTCACGGATGACGCGCGTTGTGCCAAGCTCTGCCGCTTCACTCATCGTCACCTCGTGGTCGAGCCACGGCGTCGAGACCATACGCGGGCTCTCGCCCTCCATCTGTCCCGTCGCGCCGGGGATCATGTAGCCCACGCAGTCGATGAGCCGGACCGAGCAGCTGCTGCCCTCGTCGAGCGCGATATCCACCGCCTCTTCCGGCACGAACTTCGGCTCCGCCGTCATCACCATGCGGCCGCTGCCGCTCTGCGGCAGCTCATCCTTGGCCCGCTCGCGGCGGTAGACGTTGTCGATGTTCGGGATGACCTGCGTCTCCATGAAACGCTTGATGAACGTCGACTTGCCCGCGCGCACGGGGCCGACGACGCCGATGTAAATGTCCCCCGCCGTGCGGGTCGAAATATCCTGATAGATCTCCGTATTCATGCTCATACCCTCTTCCTCCGTTCCTCAGCGCCTGCGCGGGATCAGCAGCAGCTTTCCGATCATCGCGGCGGATTCCTCCTTGAGCTCGTTGGCCGCAAGGATGGCCTCGACCGTCGTGCGGTGCAGCTTGGCAATATCCCACAGCCGCTCGCCCTGCTTCATCGCGCGCAGCACGAGCGAGGGGACGTTCTCGTCCTTTTTCCCGCACTCCTCGGCCTCAAGCGACTGAAGGCACGGATAGCACGGCGTTTCCGCCACGCTGACGGCAAACGTCACGGGGAAGCGCAGCTCCACGCCGTCCGCGCCGATGGACGCGGCGATCTCACCCGCATAGACATCCTGCACCCGCGCCTGTCCGCTACTCGGAAGGTCGGTCTCAAGCAGCACCTCGCTCCGCCGCTCAGAGAGCAGCGGCACGGCGTTCTCGTTGAGATACAGCACGCGCAGATTCGCCGTCGCGCGCAGCGACGCGCTCTCTCCGCTGCCGCTCACGTCTGCGCTGCTGAAAATGACGTCGGCCGCCAGCACCGTCTGCACCTCGGCGCCGGTCTCGAGCTTTTCGCGCACAAGCTGCTCGCGCAGCACCAGCGCCGCGCTGTCGCACAGCTCGACCGTCTCCGTCTTCGCGGTCAGGTCGTAGGCCGTGCTGTAAAGGTCGGCCACGCAGCAGACGCTTTTCACCTCGCGCACCGCCGCAAACGCGCTGATGTAGAGCCGCAGCGAAACGGCGCGGTTGTTGTCCGGCTCGCTCTCGCTGCCGACGTGGATCTCCGCGCCCGTCAGGCGCAGAGAGGCACGCACCGTCGTCTCTCCCTCCTCTTCGGCAAGGCCGTCGAGGATCTGCGAAAACGGCAGCTCGCTGCTCATCGACGCAAGGTTCCCGCTCTCATCCAAGTAGATGGCGTCCAGCCTCGCGACGCCCTTGAGCACGATCTTGTTGCCGATCGACTTGCAGTCGGTCACGCGCAGCGAGCACTTCGTGCGCAAAAGCTCCTGGATGGGCTCTTTCGTGCCAGAGAGCAGCACCTCGTCGGAAAACGTGAAGTCCTTTTCCCGAATGGCGCGGATGATGCCGATGTCCTTTTTCTCGCACAGCGTTTCGATCTTGTAGTTCTCCTGCTCCTTCACGCCGCTGCACACGCTCAGCGACGCAGGCACGTAGGGCGTGAGCGTCAGCTCCACATTCACGCGCGTGAACACCTTGCGCGGGTTGAGCATGCGCACCTCGCACGAGCAGAGCCGGCCGTCGAGGCAGCTGTCCGCGCTGCCGTTCAGCGCGCGTCCCTCGATCGTCTCGTCGAGCGGCAGCGTGTATTCAAACGACTTCATCCCCTGCGTGTCCTCCGCCACGTACAAAAGCGTCATGCGGACCGTGCCCGACACCTGCGCTTTTCCGTCTGCGATCTCACGGCTGCGCAGGAAAAGGCACCCGCTCGCATCCACGATGCGGGCAATGTCCGGCAGATAGTCCGGCACGATGGTCTCCGTTGTCTCCTCGCGGTTCTCGCTGAGCTGCGGTAACGCCTGATAACAGGCAAACTGCTCCTTTTTCAATTCCAGTTCCATTGCAGTCCCTCTCCTTCGGCTAAGTGGTTACTGCACTCTATGCGGTGTGGACGCGCGTTATGCTTCCTCCCTGACGCCAAATACACGCCGCAGCAGCGACGAGAGGACCTTGGGTGACTTCCAAACGACGATTTTCATTCTTTTTCCCTCCTAAAATCTGCGCAAACAGCCGATGCCGCAAAAGATGAGAAGAAATGCGACCAGAAACATCAGCGCCCCCACCGGAAAAACAGCCGCGATGAAAATGCCGAGCCCCAGCGCCAGCGCACAAATGCCCACGCAGTGCCACGGGCCAAACGGCGGCGGTCCCGGCGGGCGCGGCGGCGGATTCGAATACATGCTTTTCCCTCCTCTCCCGGCATTCGCCTGCTCCATTCTATACAAAAGCAGCCGCCGCGTTCCTTCTCTATCATGACAAATCGTCGAACTTCGTCACATTGTCCTTTGTGATACTTGACATTTCCTCATCTTCATGTAATATAAAAGCAACTTCACTTTATCGCGGCTCTGCGAGCGTGTTCCGCACTGACCGCAACGGAAAGGACGGCACACACCCATGCAGGAAATGAGCAGAAGAAACCAGCACTTTACCGACTCCGTCATTCGCAGAATGACCCGAATCTCCAACGAATGCGGCGCGATCAACCTGGCGCAGGGCTTCCCTGATTTTGACCCGCCCAAGGAGATGATGGACCGCCTCGAGGTCGTGAGCCACGAAGGCCCCCACCAGTACCCCATCACGATGGGCGCGCCGAACTTCCGCCAGGCCATCGCGCGCAAATGCGGCCACTTCATGGGCCGCACCATCGACCCCGAGACCGAGATCGTTGCGACCATCGGCTCGACCGAAGCGATGGTCGACACGCTCTTTGCCCTGACGAATCCCGGCGACCGCGTGGTGATGTTCTCCCCCTTCTTCGAAAACTACCGCGCACAGGTCATTATGGCCGACTGCGAGCCGGTCTTCGTCCCCCTGAACCCGCCGACGTTCTCCTTTGACCCCAACGTGCTCGAAGACGCGTTCCGCGGCGGTGCGAAGGCCATCATCATCTGCAACCCCTCCAACCCGAGCGGCAAGGTCTTCACCGAGGACGAGCTCAAGACCATCGCCGACCTCTGCATCCGCTACGACGTTTACGCCATCATGGATGAGGTGTATGAGCACATCATCTACGACGGCCGCAAGCACATCTACATGAACAGCCTCCCCGGCATGTGGGAGCGCACGGTCTCCTGCTCGTCGCTCTCCAAGACCTACTCCGTCACCGGCTGGAGACTCGGCTACGCCATCGCGCCGGAGAACATCATGGCGCGCATCCGCCAGTACCACGACTTCAACGCCGTCGGCTGCCCGTCGCCGCTGATGGAGGCCGCCGTCGTCGGCCTCAACATGCCGCTGAGCTATTACGATGAGTTCGGCGCGCACTACGCGCACATGAAGAAGATCTTCACCGAGGGCATGCGCGATATCGGCATCCCCTTCACCGATCCCGAGGGCACGTACTTCGTGCTGGCCGACATTTCCCCGTACCTCAAGAAGGGGCAGAGCGATGTCGACTTCTGCGAGCAGCTGGCGAGAACGGTCGGCGTCGGTGCCGTGCCGGGCAGCTCATTCTTCAATGAACCGATCAATAATATTGTGCGTCTGCACTTTGCGAAAAAGGATGAAACTTTGTACGCTGCGCTGGACAGGCTTTCTCATATCAAGGATATGATGTGAGGTTTCCGCACTTCATGCGGAATGAATGCCCCCCACGCCGTGTGGGGACGCGGACAAGGGAGGGATATCTCTTTTTCGAAAAGAGATATCCCTCCCTTAAACCATCCCAGAGAAAATTTCCATTGCGAGCGAGCAGCTCGAAGAGGTGCGATGCTTGCCGATTGCACTGCCCATAGCGCGGCAGAGCCGCGTTTAGCGCTGCTAGACGATTTGGCCTACTCCTATTATCCGCTGCCGCTCTGCTAACCTTGTAGAGGTGCACAGTAATCACCGTCTATCGGAGCACTACCCAATGCGGCGAGCGCAGCAATGCCGCATTCGGCAGGCAGTCTGTCGCCGAGCAAACGTCACTCGCGCCTCACGGTAGTAAGGCGCGGTTGAGAGTTGTCACGACTCGCAGAAGATTCATGGCGAAGCCATGTACACCGCACCTGATTGCGCAGCGCGTGCAGCTCTT
>CAVFND010000077.1:0-7299 GCA_963623615.1 Oscillibacter sp. ER4
CGTCAGGAGGATATGACGGCCCTTCCCGAGGAAGTGGAGGGCGCCGTGGCCGAGGGCGTGGAGCTCGTGACGCTTCAGGCCCCCGTGCGAATTGAGACCGACACGAACGGTCACGCCGTCGCGCTGTGGACGCAGCCGCAGATCATCGGCGAGATGGATAAAAAGGGCCGCCCCGCGCCCGAAAAGGCCAAGCGCAGCGAAAAGCGCATCGCAGCGGACGTTGTTGTCGTCGCCATCGGCCAGGGCGTGGAGACCCACGGCTTTGAGCAGACGAAGATCGCCATCAAGCGCGGCGCGTTCGTCGCCGAGGCGAGCGGCCAGATCGATAACATGGACGGCGTCTTCGCCGGCGGCGACTGCGTCACCGGCCCCGCGACCGTCATCCGCGCCATCGCGGCCGGCAAGGTCGCTGCGGCGAATATCGACGAATACCTCGGCTTCCACCATGAGATCGACCCAGGCGTCGAGATCCCCACGGCGCGGCTGAACAACAAGCCGCCCCACGGCCGTATCGACACCACCGAGCGCGAGGCGGGCGAGCGCAAGCACGACTTCAAGTGCATCGAGTGCGGCCTCACCGACGAAGAGGCGTACTCCGAGGCGTCGCGCTGCCTGCGCTGTGACCACTTCGGCTACGGCATCTTCCGCGGAGGGAGGAAAGGCAAATGGTAAGAAATGTTACACTGACCATCGACCACAAGAGCGTTACCGTGCCCGAGAACACCACGATCCTGGAGGCCGCGCGCTCGGTCAATATCAATATCCCGACGCTGTGCTACTTAAAGGACATCAACGAGATCGGCGCATGCCGCATCTGCTGCGTGGAGGTCGAGGGCATGGAGCGTCTCGTCCCCGCGTGCGATAACGTGGTGGCGGACGGCATGGTCGTCTTCACGAACAGCGCCAAGGCGCGCGAGGCGCGCCGCATGAACCTGCGCCTGATCCTCTCGCACCACGATACATCCTGCACGAACTGTACGCGAAGCGGCAACTGCACCTTGCAGCAGCTGGCGAACGACTTCAACATGCGCGGCACGCACTTCCCGAAAAAGCTGCGGCACGAAGCTGTGGACTATTCCACGCCGCTCATTCGTGAAAACGACAAGTGCGTGCAGTGCCTGCGCTGCATTCAGGTGTGCGACAAGGTGCAGAGCGTGAAGATCTGGGATCTTCTCGGCACGGGCTCGCGCACGGTCGTCGACGCATCGTACAACCGCCGCATTCAGGATACGGAGTGCACGTATTGCGGCCAGTGCATCACCCACTGCCCGACGGCGGCGCTGCGCGAGCGCGACGACACGGGCCTTGTCTTCGACGCGATCGACGATCCGAACGTCGTCACTGTGGCGCAGGTCGCGCCCGCGGTGCGCGCGGCGTGGGCTGAGCAGTTCGGGCTCGACAGTGAATTCGCAACGCCCAAGCGCATGGTCGCGGCGCTGCGGGAGCTTGGTTTCAACTATGTGTTCGACACGGATTTTGCCGCCGACCTCACGATCATGGAGGAGAGCAGCGAGTTCATCGAGCGCTTCACTCATAAGGAAGACTACCAGTGGCCGATGTTCACATCCTGCTGCCCCGGCTGGGTGCGCTTTTTGAAGTCGCAGTACCCCGAACTGACGAATAATCTGTCCACAGCCAAGTCGCCCCAGCAGATGTTTGGCGCGGTGGCAAAGAGCTACTTTGCCGAAAAGGTCGGCATCGACCCCAAGCGCCTTTTCGTCGTCTCAATCATGCCCTGCGTCGCGAAAAAGAGCGAATGCGCGCTGCCGACGATGAAAAACGACGCGGGCGCCCCCGACGTCGACGTGAGCATCACGACGCGCGAGATCAATATCATGATGCGCGCGAACCACATTGCCCCCAAGTATCTTCCCGAAGAAGAATTTGACAGTCCGCTTGGTTCCGCGACCGGCGCGGCGGTCGTCTTCGGCGCGACCGGCGGTGTGATGGATGCGGCGCTGCGCTCGGCGCACTTCCTTGTCACGAGTAAGAACCCTGACCCCGACGCCTTCACCGCTGTGCGCGGCATGGGCGGGTGGAAGGAAGCAACGTTCAACATCCCCGGCGCGGGCGATGTGCGCGTCGCGGTCGTGAGCTCGCTCGGCAACGCCCGCAAGCTCCTCGACGCCGTCAAGTGCGGCGACGCGGCGTATGACTTTATCGAGGTCATGGCCTGTCCCGGCGGCTGCGCGGGCGGCGGCGGCCAGCCCATCCACGACGGCGAAGAGCACGCCGAGGGCCGCGGCAATGTCCTCTGGCGGCTCGATCAGGGAGAGCTTCTGCGCTTCTCGCACGAGAATCCGGACGTCAAGGCGCTCTACAAGGAGTTCCTCGGTGCGCCGCTCGGCGAAAAGTCGCACCACCTGCTGCACACCGATCACAACGGCTGGCAGATGCCGCAAAAAATGCTGTAAGGACGCAAAAAACTCCGTATGAGATTTCTCATACGGAGTTTTTATTGCTGAATTTTATCGGGTGTACGTGCCGTACTCGCTGATGACGGCGCAGAGCTCGCTGAACGCCTGCTGCGCGTCGCCGTCGATCCTGTAGGCGACGGCGGGGTGGGCATCGTCGTAGATGAAGCCCTCGTCCCAGTTAAAGTACAGGTCATACCGCTCGCCGTCACTCGTGGTCCACCAGATGGTGGCGTAGTTTCCGTTCTGCGTGAAGCGCGAGAAAAGAGACGTGGGCAGGCGGTAATAGCGCTGCACGGAAAGATACATCAGATAGCCTTTCAGAGAAACGCCGGCCTTACTGTTGCCCAGTGCCGTGACCTGACACGTTCCATTGTCGAACGTACCATGGCTGTCCGGCATGGGAATGGAGGTCGAGTTTTCGAAAAGCGCTTCGTAGCGATCGGCGGCGTCGACGGGAATGAGCTCGATGAGCGGCTGCGAGCGGCGCAGCAGCAAAAATGCGGCAACGACAAGCAGCATCGCGGCGACGGCAATGAGCACGTTTTTTCTCTTTCGGTCCAGGGGCTTCTCCTTTCCAATATCAAACAGCTTATTAGCTGTCCAACAGGGGAGAGGGGAATCGCTTTCCGGTAGTTTACCTGATGAAGAGCTTTTTGACAAGCCCCTCTTCTGGCGTGACGTAGAGTGTGCGGTAATTGTCGTAGGTCACCATGCCAGGGCGCGCGCCAGTGGGCTTTTTGACGAATTTTACGGGGCAGTAATCGACGGGGACGCCGCTGCTCTCCTTCGCCTGCGAGAAGTAGGCGGCGAGCATCGCGGCCTCGCGCAGATCATCGTCGCTCGGCGTGAGACCCGTGCAGCGCAGAATGACGTGCGAGCCGTGGATGTGCTGAGTGTGGAACCAGTAGTCGCGTTTGTCGGCCTTTTTCGTCAGCTGATCGTTCTGCACGTTGCTGCGGCCGACGAGGACCTCGAGCCCGCTCGACGTTTTGAACGTGCGCGGGGCGAAGGCGCGCTTGAGCTCC
The DNA here is from genome assembly GCA_963623615.1 of Oscillibacter sp. ER4. Taxonomy (GTDB): domain Bacteria; phylum Bacillota; class Clostridia; order Oscillospirales; family Oscillospiraceae; genus Hominicoprocola. The sequence continues at coordinate 3,443 of CAVFND010000077.1, forward strand.
TTTTTTCCGCTCGACTTTTTGAGGTAATTTGTCTCCTGCAATTCGCGGCGAATTTCGTTGAATTCCTGCTCGGTCTCGGCCTGCGAAAGCTCCTGCAAAACGCTCTCCAAGTACGCGCGCTCATTTTCTGCCTTTTCGATCTGCTCGCGCAGGTGGAATTCGGCGGTCTTGAGCTTATTGTACTGCTTGTAGTTTTTCGCGGCGTTCTGCTGGGGGGAGAGCAGCGGGTCGAGCGGGATATCGATGGTCGGGCAGCCGTCCTCGTAATAGTTCTCCGCGTGCAGGATGCGCTCGCCGCCCTTCATGCGGTACAGGTTCGCGGTGATGAGGTCGCCGCGCAGACGGAATTCGTCGCGCTTCTGCGTCGCGGCGTAGTCGCGCTTCAGATTCTCGGCCTTGCGCGCCATGCGGTCGCGCGCGACGGTCGCCGCATGCGTCAGCTCGCGCCCGCGGCGTGCGGAAAGCTCCTGCCGCTCGCGAGCGTCGTAAAACTCGTCGAGCATTTGCGAGAAGTTTTCGCGCGTCTCGACCTGCGTCTCCGCGCCGTACTGCGCGATGGAACGGTAGGTGAAATCGACGGGCTTTCCGTCGCGGTAGAGGATGACAGGTGTATAACGATCTTCCTTTACAGCGTTGGCAGTACCGAAAAATTCCTGTACCAGTGCTTCGCGCTGCGCATCGCTCAGCGCGCCGAAACGCACATCGGTCTCATGTCCCGCGCGGAAGGCGAATTCGCGCGCGATGAGCGGCGAAATGCCGGTGTAGTGGTCGAGCACCCACTTGTCGACGGCCTGCTCCGCGTCGCCGCCGCGCTGCGCGAGGGCGATCGAATCCTCTTCCTGCGAAAGGAGCGACAGCTTGTCGAGCGGCGTCGGCAGGTGGTAGAAAAGGCCGGGCAGTAGCTGCCGCGTGGTGGAAAGGTCCGCGTCCACGCGGCGCAGGCATTCGACGATGCGCCCCTGCGCGTCGAGCAGAATGAGGTTCGAGCGCCGGCCCATGCATTCGAGCACGAGCTGCTTGCGGCTGATCTCTCCGAATTCGTCCGTGCACTGGAGCGTCAGGATCACCATGCGCTCAAGGTCCGGCTGCTCGATGGACAGCACGCGCGCGCCGACTAAGTGCTTGCGCAGCAGCATGCAGAACATCGGCGGCTGGGCGGGGTTGTCGCGCAGAATGTTTGTGAGTTGAATGCGGGGCTGGTTCGCGCCCGCGTTGAGCAGCAGCCGCAAATTTCCGCGCAGCAGCAGAACGATCTGGTCGCGCGCGGGCTGCTGCACCTTGTCGATGCGCGCGCCGATGAGCTGAGGTCTCAGCTCGTGTAAAACTGCCCGCAGGCAGATCGCGTCAAGTGGCATTGTCGTCCTCCATCATCCGGTTGAAAAGCTCGTTGATACGCGTGTGATCGTCGCGCAGATACAGCCAGCCGAACAGCGCCTCGAGGCCCGTGGCCTTCTGATAGTCCGCGCGGTCGGCGTGGTGGGGAATGGAATGGACATTTGCATTTCGCCCGCGGCGGAACACAGAGGCCTCTTCCTCCGTCAAAAGGGGTAAGAGCTTTTCGGCAAAGCGCGCCTGCTGCGGCGCGCAGACGAGCTCGACCGTTGCGCGGTGCAGGCCCTTGCCCGTCGCCTTGCCGTGCACGCACAGATACGTGCGCACGAGCAGTTCATACACCGCGTCGCCCAGGTGGGCGAGGCCGATGGAGCTGATGGCGCAGATGGCGTCGTCGTTCATTTTGGCTTGCGTATAATCGTACATAAAAACTCCTGAAGTTCGAAAGTACACATATTCTATAACCTTGTCGGAATTCTGTCAATCGGCGAGCGCCGCAGCGCGAGAAAAGCCGTTGCGCTTTTGCAAAAATCCGCTATAATGACAGAAAAGACAGACACTGAACATTGGAACATTGAGAGAGGAATCCTATGAAAAAACTGTTTTCCGCGCTGCTTGCGGCGCTTTTGCTGCTGAACCTTGCCGCCTGCGGCGAAAAGGAGCCGGACGACACTTCGTCCGGCTACGACGATTCGCTCATTTCCGAGCTTTACAGCGAGGAGGGCGAGTACACAGACGCCGAGAACAACACGCTCACATACAGCTACCATGTGCCAAGAATCGTGTCGGAAACGGCGGTCGCTGCCGCGCTGAACGACGAGATCGCCGACCGGTTCGGCGCGCTCGTGCAGGAGCAGAAGAACATGATGGCCTCCCGCGTCTCGCTCACGTGCCTTTCCGTCACGTGGACAAGCTACTGGAACGACAGCCTGCTCTGCCTTGTGGTGCGCGCGGAGATGGACGGCGACACGAGCGCGACGGAGACATACAGCTACGACTTTTTCGGCGGCAAGCGCCTCATGAGCGAGGACCTGCTGGCGCGCTGCGAGCTTTCAACGCAGGACTTCGTCGCGGCGGCGCGCCGCACCGCCGCGAATTATTTTGACGAGACGTACCGCGACACGCTCAGCGGCAGCATGGGCGGTGCGGACTTCATCGCGTCCTATGCCGAGCGCCGCGCGTGGACACTCTCGGACGAGAACATCAACGCGGAGATGCGGCTCTATCTCGACGGCGGCGCGCTGCACATGATCGTGCCCATCGGCTCGTTCGCCGGGGCAGAGAGCTACGACGCCGACCTCGCGCTCGACCTCTCCGCACGCGAGATGGTCGAGAAGACGGCGCAGGACAGCTTTGTCAAAGCGGCGCTCTCGGGCGGCGATTTGACCGTTAGCTTTGAAAAGACGGCGGACTCCGCGTGGTACGCGAAGAATTTCCGCTTTGACTACGAGACCATCTACCCCGTGGAAGGCCTGTATTCCGACTATACGGACGTGTTCGTCGGCTCGGTAGGGCAGGGGTACTTCCCGTACATCTTCCTGCTGACGAGCGAGGGCACGGTGGAGTACGTGAACCTGCTCGAGGGCCTGACGGCGGGCTTCCTCTGCGACGGCGGACCGCTCGGCGGCGTGAAGGACATCGTTTCGTTCGAGTCCGGCGAGGTCGAGGAGGACTACGGCACGTATCAGACGGTGTTCGCCGTTGACGCAGCAGGGGAGAAGCATGATCTCTCCGGCGCGGTCAGCGACGCGGACTACACGATCCCGTCGGAATTTCTCGGCGAGTGGACGGCGACCGTGACGCACGACACCGCCGAGCAGGGCAGCTACGACAGCGACTACATCCTGACGCTGACCGATGGCGGCGGTCTCACGGTGCAGGACATCAACAGCGAGGTTGGAATTTACTTTGAGTACACCGGCCAGCTCAACTACCTCGGCACAAACGGCGAAGGCATGGTCTTCGGCTATCATTTGAACGAGAACGCGGGCACGGTGCGCTACGGCGCGTTCACGCTGCTGCGCGGCAGCGACGGCCTGCACGTCAAATCCGTCGCGGGCGAAAACTTCTTCGACGCCCCGACCGGGAGATATACGGTGTTCGTAAAAGGGTGAAAAGAGAAGGCGGGGTTCTTCCGATGAGGAGGGACCCCGCTTTTTACGCGTTTGACGCGCGGAACAAGCCTCTGTTCGATTGGTAAGAGGGCGTTTACCGCTTCGACCGCGCTCCAGAGCCATGCGGTCACATACCCCTCTGCATCTGACGGGAGAAAAGGCTTTGGCGGCATCCGGAGACCGAGGAAAAAGCCTCTCAAATCGGGGAAAATGCTCTGCTGAAAGGAGAAATTTTCGAAAAAGCAAAAATTTCTTCAAAAAAGGCTTGACAGTTTCGACTCCCTGTGCTATATTATCACTTGTTCCGAGCCGAACGGAATGACAAAAACAGAACGGCATGGGGGTATAGCTCAGCTGGGAGAGCGCTTGACTGGCAGTCAAGAGGTCAGCGGTTCGATCCCGCTTATCTCC
>CAVFND010000078.1:0-7175 GCA_963623615.1 Oscillibacter sp. ER4
ATTATGTTCCGCTTGCGCGCAACGACGACACCATCGTCTGCCAGTACGTGATGACGACGCTCGAAGAGCTCGGCCTTCTCAAAATGGACTTCCTGGGGCTGCGCAACCTCACGATCCTGGACGATGCGGTCAAGATGATTCGTGAAAAGGATAAAGACTTTACACTGCATAATATTCCAGAGGATGACGCCGCGACCTATGAGATGCTGGCCGCGGGACGGACCTCCGGCGTCTTCCAGCTTGAATCCAGCGGCATGACGGGTGTGTGCGTCAGCCTGAAGCCACAGAACATCGAAGACATCACGGCTCTGATCGCGCTCTACCGCCCGGGGCCGATGGAATCCATTCCGAAGTTCATCGCCTGCAAGCACGACCCGAAAAAGGTCACGTACCTCATCCCGCAGCTCGAGCCGATTTTGTCGATCACCTACGGCTGCATCGTGTATCAGGAGCAGGTCATCCAAATCTTCCAGCAGCTCGCGGGCTACTCGCTTGGTCAGGCGGACATGCTGCGCCGCGCGATGAGCAAGAAAAAGGTCAAGGACATCGAGCGCGAGCGCGAAGCGTTCCTGCACGGCGATCCCGCGCGCAATATCTCCGGCTGCGTGGCGAACGGCATTGACGAAAAAGCCGCGCAGGAAATTTACGAGGAAATTTACGCCTTTGCGAACTACGCGTTCAACAAGGCGCACGCCGCGGCCTATGCGGTCGTCGCGTATCAGACGGCATACTTCAAGTGCCACTATACAAAAGAATACATGGCGGCGCTGCTCTCGAGCGTGCTCGACTCGTCCGACAAGGTGGGCGAGTACTTCAACGAGTGCCGCGAGTGCGGCATCAAGCTCCTGCCGCCGGACGTCAACCACTCCGCCGACCGCTTCACGGTCGAGCCCGAGGGCATCCGCTTCGGCCTTGTCGCCATCAAGAACATCGGCCGCGGACTCATTTTGCGCATGATGCAGGAGCGCGAGCTCAACGGCAAATTTGTCGACTTTCAGGACTTCTGCCGCCGCATGGACGGCATGGAGATCAACAAGCGCGCGGTCGAGAACCTGATCCGCGCGGGCGCGTTCGACTCGACGGGTGCGAAGCGCTCGCAGCTCATCGCCGTCTACGAAAAGGTGATGGACGGCATCGCCGAGGGCAACCGCACGAACGTCGAGGGGCAGATCGACTTTTTCGGCATGGGCGCGGAGACCGCGCAGCAGGCCGCGCTCGTCCTGCCCGACATTCCCGAGTTCACGCCGCAGGAGCTCATGGCGATGGAAAAGGCCACGACGGGGCTTTACCTCTCGGGTCATCCGATGGACGCTTACCGCTCGCTCGTCCGTTCGTCCGGCGCAGCCGCCATCGGCCGCGTGATGGAGGACTTTTCGCAGGAGGCAGGGCCGACGACATTCTCCGACGGGCAGAAAATTTCGCTCGCCGGCGTCGTGACCGCGAGCAAGACAAAGATGACGAAGAAAAATACCCTCATGGCCTACGTGACGCTCGAAGACGGCACGGGAGCGATCGAAATGCTCTGCTTCACACGCGCGCTCGAGCAGTACGGCAGCTATTTGCAGGAGGGGCAGGTCATTTACGTCACGGGTACGCTCTCCGTGCGCGATGAAAAGGCACCGCAGCTCATGTGCGACTTCGCCCGCCCGCTGAACGCCAATTTCTCGACGGGGACGGCTGCGCCGGCGCAGTCGCCGCAGCAGCGGACAGGGCAGACGCTCTATCTGCGCCTGCCGTCGGCCAGCGGGCCGGAGATGGCCATTCTCAAAAAGATCCTCTACATGTTCGAGGGCAAAGGCAATAACGTCCGCATCCGCCTGACGGACACCGGCAAGCTTATCGGCACGACCTGCGACCTGCACACCTCGCTCGTGCGCGACTTAGAGGAGCGCTTCGGCAAGGAAAACGTTGTGGTGAAGTGAAAAGTCTCTTTGCAACGCGAAGTTGCGCGATAGTTGGTGGAGGCAACCGCTGCTTTTCGCTATGATGAGCGCATCAAACGAAAAGGAGAACAACCATGTCACTCAGTCTTATCTTTTTCCCGATCGCGCTCGTGATCTACGGCGCGATCATCTACCTCTTCGTGCTGCTCGTCAAGGCGCTGCGAAAGTACATTAGGTCAAAAGATGTGCGCGAGGAGAAGAAGGCCGTCTGCCGTTCGCTCGGTGAAGCGCTCAAGGCGCTTCACCGGACAGAAAAACAGATGACGCAGGAGTTCATCGCCGAGACGCTCGGCGTCAGCCGTCAGGCGGTCAGCAAGTGGGAGAACGGCACATCCGACCCCAGCACATCGAACCTCTGCGCGCTCGCAAAGCTCTACGGCATTCCGGTCGAAGAGCTGCTGCATGAGACGCAGGAGGAGAAAAGCGAAGATTGAAGCAAAAAAGAGACAGCCGATGGCTGTCTCTTTTCATATCCTGATATGTACGTTATTTTCCCTCGTCGGGCTCGGAGAAGAGCGTGTTCAAAACGCCGGTGTAGAGCTGCTCGGGATTTTTCTGGAAGCGCTCGGCGAGGTCTTTGGCCATGACCTCCTTGGGCACCATGAGCTCCATCTTCAAGATGGGTTGGTTCTCGTCGTCGTTGAACGCGAGCGTGACGGTGTAGGTCCCGTTGCGGCGCGGCTCGATGTCCGACTGGATCTGCGCACGGCGCTTGAGCTTCTGGTTGAAGATCGTGATATTCTTGTCGGCGCGCAGGCGCACGGAGTAGGGAAGACTCGACTCGCAGATTGCGCCGTTGTGCAGGCCCTTTTCCGTGATGGCGTAGAGCCCGTCGTTCGAAAGCGTCAAATGCTGTGACTCGACCAGATTGCTCAGGCATTCGGAAAAGTCAAAAAAGTCGATGCCGTCGTCGCACATCGTCAGCTCCTGCATCGCCTCGAACGGGACCGGCTCGATGAGCCGGGCTGCAACATACAGAATGAGAAATTTGATCTCCAGCTTGTCCTGGATAAAACCGACGCGCCCCATAGCGCACCTCCTCGGGTGAATTTACAGCGATCATAACACAAAATGACTGCCAATACCACAAAAAGTTGTCGGTATCGGTCGGTCAAAAACTATATTTAGTATAGCACACCTTTTTTCGATTGTATAGGTCTTTTTCAAAATCGGCAAAAACGCGGCACACCCATTTTCGCGCGCGGCATAGACTGGGGTGAAAGAGAGGCGCGGTCGCGCCCGACTTTCCAGTACTTAAAATAGGAGGTATTCTTGCTTTATGGCTGATAAAGTAGCAGCAGGCTCCGTCGGCGGTGCGAACAGCGCGCGCGCGGCGACCTGTATTCATACGAAAAAGATCTATTCATCCTGCCGCGACAAAGATTGCATCGAGGACTTGCGCTTTTACCCCACGGCCACGGCGCAGAGCGTTTTGAGCACGGCGCAGGGTCTGCGCGGCGGCAGCGCCGAGCTCATCTACACGTTTGTCGACGTCGAGCCCGTGAACTTCAACCGCGGGTACTACACGGTCGATATGCACTTTTTCTACCGCATCAACTTGCAGGCGCTCAACGGCAGCACGCGCTACACCGAGATTGAAGGTCTTGCGACTTTTGACAAGCGCGTGGTGCTCTTCGGCAGCGAGAGCGGCGCGAAAATCTATTCTTCCATCCCCGAGGCAAACGCCATCGACGCGCCGCTCAACCTGACGGCGAATCTCCCGACCGCGGTGGTCGAGGTCGTCGACCCGATGCTGCTGTGCGCGCACTTTGCCGATAACTGCAACTGCCGCTGCGGCTGCGACCGCGGCTCGCTCAGCGGCGTGCCCGCAGGCATTCTGGCGGCGTTTGACGAGCCGATCATCTTCGATGAATCCGCCATCCGCCGCGTGTGCATCTCTCTCGGTCAGTTTTCGACCGTGCGCTTAGAGCGCGACACGCAGATCCTCATCCCCGTGTACGACTACTGTATCCCGTCCAATGAGTGCACGCTCTCCGGCGGCGACTGCACCGAGGATCCGTGCAAGGTCTTCGACGCGGTGGAGTTCCCGATGGACGATTTCTTCCCGCCCGCGGCGGCGCCCAACGGCGGCAGCGGCTGCGCGTGCTCCTGCGGCGAACAGTAAAATATCAAGCGCGAAAAAACGGGGAATTTCCCCGTTTTTTCTTTTGCCAGAAAGCGGACAAACCGGCATAAGCGTGTCCACCGCCTCATAGATTGGACTAACACCAGAGAAGGGAAGTGGGAACGGTGGAACGTCTGGAACGGATCTATCGCTACGAACAAGCGTGCGAGTTTTTGCCGCACCGGCTCAAAAGCCTCGCCCTGTCGCTGCCGGACAAGCAGAAAGAGCGCGTCGAGGAGCTGCGCCTTCGCGTGATGCACCCGCTGACGGTGCTGACGCCGGAGGGCGAGCTGAACGCCGCACCGGACGGGTGCGCATCGCTCGTGACGGCAGAGGACTTGGAGCAGATGCTCGGCGCGGTGACGGAGTATTCGCGCTACGCCTGCATCGAAACGCTGCGGCAGGGCTTTTTGCCGCTGCGGGGCGGGTTCCGCCTCGGCGTGTGCGGCAGCGCCGTCGTGCGCGACGGCGAGGTGAGCAATCTGAAAGACATTTCGTCGCTCGCGCTGCGCATCGTGTGCGAGCACATCGGACTCGGGAGCGGCATCGCACCGCAGCTCTTTGACGCTGACGGGCAGTTTCTGAGCACGCTTATCCTCTCGCCGCCCGGCGGCGGGAAGACGACGCTGCTGCGCGACCTTATCCGCGTGCTATCGCTCGGGGACAGCGAACACCGCGCGCTGCGCGTGGCAGTCATCGACGAGCGCTGTGAGCTCGCCGTGTGCTGCAAGGGAAGAGCGCAGATGGAGCTCGGCAACCATACGGACGTGCTCTCGCTCTGCCCCAAGGCCGCCGGCATCCCGATGGTGCTGCGCGGCATGAACCCGCAGGTCATCGCAGTCGACGAGATCACGGCGGAGGAGGACATCCGCGCGATGTGCCTCGCCGCAAACTGCGGCGTCGGACTGCTCGCGAGTATTCATGCCGCAAGCATCGACGAACTGCACCAGAAGCCGCTCTGGCAGGAGCTTCTGCAAGCAAAGGTGTTCCGCCGCTGCATCGTCATCCGCTCAAGCGGCGGCGAGCGAAGCTATGAAGTGGGCGACCTGCCATGCTCCGATTGACGGGCAGCGTGCTGATCCTCGCCGCGGCGCTGTGGCTGCAAAGGAGTTTCCGTTTACATACTTTACTGCGGCAAAGGACGCTGCGCGCACTTTCCAGTTCGTTTCTCGCGCTCGAGAGCGCCGTCCGTCTGACGCTGACGCCTCTGCCCGCGCTGCTGCGGCACTTGAGCTGCGAACCGGAGGCCGAAGGTTTCTTCGCCGATGTGACCGCAGATCTTGCGCGCGGCGAACCGCTTGCCTCTGCGTGGGAGTACGCCGCAAAGGCTCTGCCCCTCGGTGCGCGGGAGCGGGAGACCGTCTCCGCGCTGGGACACGCGCTCGGCGGCGAAGAGGAAAGCGTCTGCGCCGCGCTCACGCTCGCGGCAAGCGAGCTTTCGCGCCTCGAAGAAGAGCTGCGGCAAAGGGAGCGCGAGACGGGCCGCATCACGGCGGCGCTGTGCCTTGGCGGCGGGACGATGCTCTGCATTTTGCTGTTATAACGCTATTGAAAAGCGAAACTGCTTTACATAAGGAAGACGTCTATGGATATTGACCTCGTGTTCAAGATCGCGGCGGTGGGCATCGTCGTCGCCGTGCTCAATCAGCTGCTCGTGCGCTCGGACCGGCCCGATCAGGCGATGCTCGTGAGCCTCGCGGGGCTCATCACGACGATGATGCTGCTCGTGCGGGAGATCAGCTCGCTGTTCGATCTCATTAAGAGCCTGTTCGGGTTTTAAGATGGAGCTGCTTGTCAAACTCGCGGCGTTGAGCCTGTGCGTGAGCGCCGTCACGGCGCTGCTCAAAAAGAGCGACGAAGCGCTCTCGCTTCTTCTGCTGCTCGCAGCGGTGCTCGTCGGCTGCGCGATGCTGCTGCCCGCAATCTCAGAGCTCTTTGACTTCTGCGAGCGAGCGCTGGCGCTCACGAATTTGCCGCTCACGCTGTTCGTGCCGGTCGTCAAGGTCACGGCCATCGCGCTCGTGGCGCGCTTTTCCTGTGCGCTGTGTGCGGACGCGGGGCAGAGTGCGCTGTCAAGCCTGCTCGCCGTGGCAGGGACGCTCTGCGCGCTCGTCTGCGCACTGCCGTTGATGGAGGCGCTGCTCGAGATGGTGGAGGGATTTCTATGAAAAGGCTGCTCTGCCTTCTTTTTGCCGCGCTGCTGCTCTGCGGGAGCGCGGCGGCGCTTGAGCTGCCGTCGGAACTCGACGACGCCGTCCCGAGCGAGCTCATCGACAGCGCCGAGGCGGGGGATGACCTGCTCCTGCGCGGCGGACAGTACCTTTTCTCGCACTTTCGCGCAGCATTACAGGATGCGGCGGCAAATTCCCTGCGCGGCGCGATGGCGCTGATGCTGCTCTCGCTCCTGTGCGGACTCATCGAGGGCACGGCGGAGAGCGTGGGGGAGACGCCCGCACGGTACGCGGGCTATCTCGGCGTGCTCGGCGCGGCGGCACTTTCGGCGGGAGACTTAAGCGCGCTCATCGGCCTTGGCGTCGAGACGATGGACGAGCTCTCGACGATGGCAAAGCTCCTGCTGCCGACGATCGCCGCGGCGATGGCGGGCGGGGGCTGCGTGGGCTCTGCAAGCGTCTGGCAGGTCGGCGCGCTGATGCTGAGCGACGTCTTCCTCTCACTGATGCGCGATGTGCTCGTGCCGGTGCTCTACTGCATGATCGGCACGGCGGCTGCGGGCGCGCTTTTGGAACAGAGCCGGTTATCGCTGCTCTCCAAGGGCATCGGCAAGCTGCTCTCGTGGGGCCTGAGTGCGATTTTGATCGTATTCACCGCGTTTTTGTCGATCTCGAACCTGCTGGCCGGTTCTGCCGACTATCTCGCGGTCAAGGTCGGCAAAACTGTCATCTCCGGCGCGGTGCCCGTCGTCGGCGGGATATTGTCCGACGCGACGGAGGCCGTCGCCGCAGCAGCGCTCACGCTGCGCGGGACGCTCGGCGTTCTGGGCGTATTTTCGGTGCTGGCGCTGTGCCTTGCGCCGCTGCTGCGCATGGCGGTGCAGTATCTTTTTTATCAGTTAGCGGCGTTTTTCAGCGGCATGGTGGGGTCACAGT
>CAVFND010000079.1:0-7151 GCA_963623615.1 Oscillibacter sp. ER4
TTATCGCAGTTGGGTTCCTTCTCTTCAACCCGACCTGCAGTTTTACGCTTACTTTTGACGACCAGAAAAAGCAGCGCTGATGCAGAATACAAAACGATCCCCGTCCGGCGGAAGCTTTCGCCGGACGGGGATCGTTGTTTCTTCACTTTTCCTGTTTCTTCTTCATGCGGCGCTCGATGTGCTGCAGTCCCCGCAGGCACAGCCAGGAGGCGGCGCCGAGGAGCAGCGAGCCGAGCGCAAATTGCTTTTTCTTCATGGTATATTCCTCATGTGTCGCTTTCGCGTAAAACTACGTCTGCGGTGAAGCGCCTGCCGTCGCGCTCGACCAGGAGCTTCAGCGTTTCGCTCGCTTCATGGCGGCGGCGGACGCGCAGAAGGTCGGTGGACTTCGTCAGCGCTTCGCCGTCGGCCTCTACAATAAGGTCGCCCTCCTGAATGCCGGCCTCCTCACCGGGGCCGCCGGGCGTGACCTCCATGACGAGCAGCGCGCTCTCGCCATTCTCTGCCGTGACAGGGGTGGTCTTCACCGAGATGCCGATCATCACCTCGCCGCGCACCTCGCCGTAGGCGATCAGGTCATTGATCATATACGCGGTCGAGGAGATGGGGATGGCGAAGCCGAGGCCCTCCACGCTTGTGGTGGAGGACGAGCCCATCTTCATCGTGTTGATGCCGACGACCTGACCGTACACGTTGATGAGCGGGCCGCCGGAGTTGCCGTTATTGAGCGCGGCGTTCGTCTGAATGAGCGTCATCTTGACGCCGTCGACCAGCACGTCGCGGTTGATGGCGGAGACGATGCCGTCGGTCAGCGTGCCGCGCAGTTCTACGCCGAGCGGGTTGCCGATGGCGTACACCGGGTCGCCGACGGTCAGCGCATCAGAGTCGCCGAACTCCGCGGCGGGAAGGCCGCTGGCCGCGATCTTGATGACGGCGAGGTCCTTTTCTTCATCGAGCCCCAGAAGGCACGCGCGGTAATTTTCGCCCGTGTTCAGCACGACGTAGCACTCCGAGCCGCCCGCGATGACGTGAGCGTTCGTAAGAACAAAGCCGTCCTCAGTGAAGATGACGCCGGTGCCGACCATGGCGCTGCCGTCGCGCTTGCCGGTAAGCACCGTGACGGTGGAGGGGTTGACCTTCTGGTAAATTTCCTGAATGCTCAGCTCCTTGCCGTGGCTCTCGTTGTAGCGGAGCTTGACCTCATCGGTGTTGGGCAGACGCTTGATGGTCGTTTCGCCGCTGTCAGAGGTGTCGGAATAGCTGCTGCTGTCGTTGCCGCGGTGTTCAAAGTCGTAGTCGTGATAGCCGCGGTAGCCGCCGAACGCGCCGCCAAGCCACAGCGCTGTGACGACGCCGCTGACGATGAGCAGCCAGAGCATGCAGAAAAGGAAGATCTTGAGTCCTTTTCTCTTCTTGCGCGGCGCATCCTTTTTCGGCTGTCCGGGCAGCGGCATGGGCTGGATATAGCGCTCTATGATGGGCTTGACGGGCGCTTCATAGCGCAGCACGACCTCGCGCGGATCATTGCCCTGCCCGTTCTGGGGAATATCCTGATTCTCGTGATCCATAGTGTTTGCTTCTCCTGATGGGGACTTTACTGTGCGGTCTGACCGCCGGCGAGCGTCACGCTGAACGTGAACGTCGTGACGCCGTTTTCGCTTGTGACGGCAATGTGCTCCTTATGCTGGTCCAGAATGGTCTTGACCACGTAGAGCCCGAGACCGACGCCGTCTTTATCCTCGGAGCGGGACTTGTCGCTCTTGTGGAAGCGCTCGAACAGCAGCGGAATTTCCTCGGCGGGGATGGTGTCGCCCTCGTTGCGGACCGAGATAAGCGCCTTGCCGTTGAGCGTCGTCACGCCGAGGTAGAGCGCCGAACCCTTGCGGGCGAATTTTGCTGCGTTTTCGAGCAGATTGTAGATGACCTGCGTGATGAGGTCATTGTCGCCGAGCACCATAATGCCGCTGTCGGGAATGTCGGCGTCGACGTCGAGTCCGCGGTCGGTGATCTTCTTCTCCATCGAGATGAGCACGCGGCGCATGCTCTCGCACACGTCGAACGGCGCCTTCGTGCGCGTCAAATCGCGCGACTGGAGCTGCGAGACCTCAAGCATGCGGCGCACGAGACGGGACAGGCGCCGCGCCTCATCCGAGATGATGCGCAGATACTGCTTTTCCTGCTCGGGCGGGATCGTGCCGTCCAGAATGCCGTCGGTATAGCCCGCGATGGTCGTCATCGGGGTCTTGAGCTCGTGGGAGACGTTCGCGATGAATTCGCGGCGCTGGCGCTCTGTCTCCTGCAGGGAATCCGCCATGTTGTTGAACGATTCGGCGAGCTCGGAGATCTCCGTCACGCCTTCGTAGTTGTGCATGCGCACGTCGAAGTTGCCCTCGGCAAAGCGGCGCGTCGCCTCCGCCATCTCGTGGATGGGGCGCGACTGGCGCATGCTGACCCACGCGCTTACGACGAACGAGAGCAGCAGCACCGTCACCGCCGTCATAAAGAACAATCCGATGAATGTGCGCCACATCGTCGTCAGCGCCCGCGCGCCGGTTACCGCCAGCACAAAGCCGACGGTCGCGCCCTCGCTCACGATCGGCACGCCGACGACAAAGCGCGTGTCCTCATAGATGTTGCCGAGCGTGGTGCGCACGGCGTATTCCTCGTCGCTCATCGCGCCCTCGGCCACGTCCTTCGGTACGGTCAGCACACGGTTGACGAGCGTGGTGTCGGTTGTCAGCAGCAGGTTCCCCTCCGTGTTGCAGATGAGAAACTGCGCGTCCGTCACATTGGAGGCAAAGTCCGCCAGCTCGCGCAGCCCTGTGAGCGAGCCGTTTTCCATGTACGACGACACCATGTGCGCCACGACCGTCGCCTTGCTCTGCATCTGCTCGCTGCGCTCGTCGATGGCGTAGGAATAGGTCAGCGCGAAGAACGCGCTGCCGAGCAGCGCGAGCGTCAGCATGACGACGCTCGCCGTGAGCAGAAAATTCTGCCAGTAGATCGTGCGGCAGCGGGTCTTGACTTTTTTGAGCGTCCAGCGCTTTTTCTGTGTTTTCTCTTTGTTTTCTTCCGGCATACTGAATTACTTCACTTCAAATTTATACCCAACGCCCCAGACGGTCTTGAGCGCCCACTGGTCGCTGACATTTTCGACCTTTTCACGGAGCCTCTTGACGTGCACGTCCACCGTGCGCGAGTCGCCGAAGTAGTCGAAGCCCCACACCTCGTCGAGCAGCTGATTGCGCGTGTAAACGCGGTTCGGCGTGGCGGCAAGGTGGTAAAGAAGCTCCAGCTCTTTGGGCGGCGTGTCGATCTTCTTGCCGTCGACGATGAGCTCGTAGGAGTCGAGGTCGATGATGAGCTTGTCGAATACAAGGCGCTTGTGCGTGTCCTCGGGAATCTCGCTGCGGCGCAGCACGGCGTTGATGCGCGCGAGCAGCTCCTTCATCTCAAAGGGCTTGACGACATAGTCGTCCGCGCCCATCTCGAGGCCGTGGATGCGGTCGTTGACCTCGCCCTTGGCGGTGAGCATGATAATCGGGCACTTGGACGTCTCGCGGATCTTGGCGCACACGCCCCAGCCGTCGAGCACGGGGAGCATCACGTCGAGCAGCACAAGGTCGGGCTCTTTTTCCTTGAATTCCTCCACGGCCTTGCCGCCGTCGGCGGCGATGCGGACATCGAAGCCCTCCTTGTCAAGATACATTTTGATGAGGTTGGAAATATTGTTGTCGTCCTCCACGACAAGAATATTGCGTGCCATGCTGTTTTCCTCCTTCACACATGCGTGTGTCTTTCTTCTGTGTTATTGTTTATTATACGCGAAACAGTGCGCGTTTCCTGAACAATTTGTAAAACCGTCATGCATCCCTTGCGATGACCGCAAGCTCGTTGAGCGCCGTGATGAGGCGAGAGGACGAGCGCAGGCGCGAGAGCAGCGAGTTCCAATCCTCCTGTACGGCGGTATCGGTGCCGAGATAGGCGATGCAGCCGCCGGAGCGGGCCTGACGCGTGATGCTGCTGGCAGCACGTGCCGCAGTGGGCAGGCCGCCGCTGTAATCGAGATCAAAATCAATGGGGCAGTAGCCCGCGGCGCGCACGACGCGCCGCGTCTCGTCCGATGCACCATAGAGCGCGACAAGCCGCGTTTTTTCGTTGCACGCAGCCCAGAGAATGTCGTTTGCGCGTTCGATCGCGCCGACCGTGCGCGAACCGCCGCCTGAGGCGTCGATGCGCAGCGCGGCGGCGTTGCCGCTGATGATGACGCGGCGCAGCAGATCGCCGAGTGAAGAAAGTTGGTCTTCCGAGAAGAGAAACGTCGCGGCGGCGTTGTCGTCTGCAAGCGTGTCGAGCAGCGCGTTCGCGGCGTTTGCATCCGTCACGCGCAGCGTAAGGTAGACGAGGTCGCGGTCGCCGTCAGTGTTCTCATCCGGTGTGTTGTTGGGATCGTTCGATTCGCTGTGCGTCTTCATATAGTCATTGTACCGCTGCTCCATGGACATGGCTGCGGCGTCGATAAACTTTGCGTCCGAGAGCACGACCGTGTCGCTCTTAAGGCGGACAAGATATCCGTAGGTCACGCGCGTGTAGCTGTAGTCAAGCGAGAAGAACTGCGTCAAAAGGTCGAGCGGCAGGAACACAACATCGCTGCGCACGATGGCTGCGCCGCTGTACTGGCGGTCGTTCTGGTCGGCGACGGTGCCGGCGGCGAAATTGAACGTCAGCGCGCTGCCCTGCCGGTAGACGACGGCAGTGCTCTTGTCGCGGCTGCGGGAGTAGAAAAGGCCCAGATCTGTGCCGGTGATG
This sequence comes from Oscillibacter sp. ER4, assembly GCA_963623615.1. Lineage (GTDB taxonomy): Bacteria > Bacillota > Clostridia > Oscillospirales > Oscillospiraceae > Hominicoprocola. The sequence goes on from CAVFND010000079.1 coordinate 4,810, forward strand.
ACCGTGGAGGGCACATACAGCCGACCGCCCGACCAGAACGGCATCGTCTCATCGCTCAGATTGGGCAGAAGCTGGTCGTTGACGGCGGTGAAATAGACGGTCGTTTCCGCCTTCGTCTGACCGGGAGCGAGGGAGAAGACCATCAGCAATACGAGCAGCAGACATAAAAAACGCTTGCCTTTCATTCCTCCCGCCTCCTTGCATGTTTTATCTTGGTATTATAGCAATTTTTCCGCCGCTTTGCAATATCCGCGATGCCTCATCCGTCATAATAGCTGACGGTGGTGTTTGAAAAATAGTGCTGCACGATCTCCTCGGCAGAAAGGCCCTGCTTGGCAAGAATATTCGCCCCGTACTGGCTCATGCCGACGCCGTGGCCGTAGCCCGTGACGTGGAACGTAAAGGTGTTGTCCTTGTACTCCACGGTGAACGACGGCGAGCGCAGCGAGAGGATCGTGCGCAGGTCGTTGCCGCGCAGCTTGACGCCGCCGACCGTGACGGAGGCGACATAGTCCGAGTCGTTGCGAACGATATCTTTGATCCACCCCTCAGGGCTGCCGGAAAGGTCGGCGTCCGGCTTGGCAGCGAGGACGAGGGACTTGAATTCCGCCGCCGTGAACGTCGCGACCGAGTAGTAGTTCGGCACGAGCTCTTCAGTCTCGGGGCTATCGACCTTTTGCAGGTATGGCAGGTCGTTCATCCACACGTCGCCCGCGCCCTGCGTGCTGCCGTCGGCGGACGAGAAGAACACGGCAAGGATGGGCGCGCCGTCGTACAGAATGACCTCGCCGTCTGTCTCGCTCACGGCGCGGGCGAGCTTTTCTTCATAATAGACGGCCATGCCGCCCCAGTTGGCGGCGGCCTGCTCGGCGCTCAAATACGCCTTGCAGCAGGTGTGGTCGTCGCAGGCGTCGGCGTCGGGATGGTTCGCGCTGCCGCCGCCGCGGATGCGATAGAGCGTGTAGGTGCGCGCGGCGATGGCCTGTGCCTTGAGGGCTTCTTCCTCAAACGAGGCGGGCATTTCCGCGCGCAGCACGCCGAGAAGATACGTGCCCATGTCCATCTCCTGCACCTCACCCTGAATCTGGACGCGCAGCGTTTTTGCGCTGTCGCGCTCGCCGGGGGCGGCGATTTCACCGCTCGGCAGGGGAGATTCGGAGCCGTCCTGCGCGCTCGGTGTATCGTCAAAGCGGCCTGCCGCCGCCCATGCGAGGATCCAGATGAGGCCGAGTAATAGTATTGTGATGCGTAGAAGCTGTTTCAAGGCGTGTTCCTCCCTGCGGCCCGCGGCCGCGATACTTTCGTGACGGTGTTTTTATCAGTGTATGACCGACTTGTCCGCAAAATGATTCATGGACAAACGGGAATGAGTGTGCTATCATCAATAAATAGATGTGTTCCGGCGCTGTGCGCGCCGTATTCCGGAAAAAGAAAGGGTTCGGTTTTGTGAAAATTCTTCATTGGCTTTTGCTGGTGCTTTTTTCTGCGGCAGCGGCGCTGGCGCGCCTCCGCCTGCTGGCAGTCGGCTTTGACGTGGACGGACTTCCCGTCCCGATGGACTTAAACACCATGGCGCTGCCCGCGGTGCTCGTCGTTGCGGCGGTCATCGCGGTCATCATGGCGCGGCGCTATCCCGCCCAGCGCGAGTTGTGCGGCAGCATGGACCTCTACTTCGCCTTTGACCGCTCGACGCTTGCGGTCATGCTGATGGTGCTCGGCAGCTTTGCGCTCATCGGCTCGGCGGTGTGCTCGCTGGTGTTCTCGCTCCGCACGACGGTCACGATGATTTTATCTGTCTTTTTAGTGGTGGGGGCGGCGTGCCTGTTGTACGCCACGACCGCGCTGCGCCGCAAGGCGGAATTCCCCGGCGTTGCACTGCTCGTGCCCGTGTGCGCGATGGTGCTTGCGCTGATCCTCTTCTACCGCGAGCACGCGGCGGACCCTGTCCTGCGCCACTACTATGTCGAAACGCTGGCGCTCGCGGCGCTGACGGTGCTGCTGCTGGAATTTGCGGCCTTTGCGTTCCGCGGCGGCGCGCCGCGGCTACTGATGCCCGCAAGCTCGATGAGCGTTATCCTCTGCGCGGCGGCTTTGGCCGCGCGCCCCTCGCTTGCCGAAATTCTCTTCTACGCCGGCGGCGCGTGCATCGCGCTCGGCATCGGTGCGGCGGCGGATTTCGACCCGTGACGCCATCTTACATCAGAACATAACGAAAAAGGACGCCTCACGGCGTCCCTTTTCTTATAAGATGGAAGATTGGATGAAAAGAAGCTATTGTCTCTTGCAAGTATTAAGATAAAGGACGCATGTTAACAAAGTTCGGGGGAAAGTGTTACAAAAGT
>CAVFND010000080.1:0-7150 GCA_963623615.1 Oscillibacter sp. ER4
TTATGGTGCTTGCCGCGGAACGTCATCTCCGGATTCTTGACGCTCACGACCGTGTTGGGCGCGACCGAAGACGTCAAAAACGCGTTACCGCCGACGACAACATTGTCGCCGATCTCCGTCGCGCCGCCGAGCAGCGTGGAGTTCGCGTAGATGACAACATTGTTGCCGACTTTCGGGTGGCGGCGCACATTCGGGTTCGTCGCCATGCCCGCGGGCGAGAGCGCGCCGAGCGTCGCGCCCTGATAAAGCTTGACATTGTCGCCGATAATCGTCGTCTCGCCGACAACGACGCCCGTGCCGTGGTCAATGAAGAAATATTCGCCGATCTTCGCGCCGGGGTTGATGTCGATACCGGTCTGCGAGTGCGCGTACTCGGACATCATGCGCGGGATCATCGCGACCTTGTTCTCATACAGCTCGTGCGCGATGCGGTAGATGAAGATGGCGAACATGCCGGGATACGAGAGCAGCACTTCCTCCTTGCTGTACGCCGCAGGGTCGCCTTCAAAGTTCGCCGACAGATCCTTGAGCAGCAGCTCCTGAATGGCGGGGATGCGCTCGATAAACGCCGTGCTGATCTCATAGGCGCGGTCGCAGTTTTCGTCACACTCCGGCATCGTCAGCGCGATCTGGCGCGTCAGCTTTTCGTGAATGTGCTCCATCAAAAGCGCGCTGTACTGCTCGGGCGGCAGCTTCAAGAGGTCGCGGTCGCCGTAGTAGACGGGGAAAATGAGCTTTTGACAGTCGCGGATGATCTCGATCACCGCGTTGCGGTTCGGCATGCGCAGCGCATCGCCGTACATGGGGATCTGAGAGCTCTTGTAGTTCGCCGCCATGCGTTCAGCCGCCGCATGGATCGTGTCGTTTTTCTTCGCTTTGTCCATAAATGATCCTCGCAATCCATCAAAAGCATAAATAAAGGAATTAGAAAATTATTATAGTATCTTTAGTTGTCAAAATCAAGTGTTTCCTCTGCAAGCGAAAAGAGGGCGGCGATGCGCCGCCCTCCTGCGTTTTTTACCGGTTCACAAGCAGTTTTTTCATGCCGCGCTCCAGGCCGTCGACGGTCAGGGGGTACATGTCCACGACCTTGGCGATATGTCCGTAGCTCTCGCCCCAGTAGCCGCCCCAGCGCGGGGGCTCCTCGGGATTGAGCCAGATCAGGTGGTCGTAGTGGTCTCGGAAACGCTTGATCTGGTCAAGGCCCGACCACTTCACCTCGCCCGCGCGGAAGTCGTAGCGCTTTTCCGTCAGCTCGTACATGTCCATCAGCGCGTCGCCGACGAGAATGACCTTGTACTCGCTGCCGAAGTTCTGCAAGATCCAGTCCGTCGATACCGCGTGCTCGCGGTACATCCGCGGGTCGGAGTAAACGTTGGAATAAATGCAGTTGTGGAAGTAGTAGACGTGCAGCTCCTTAAAATGGTTCGACTGCCGCGCCGCCTGGAACAGCATGGAGCAGAGGCGCGCGTAGTAATCCATCGAGCCGCCGGAGTCCATCAGCATCAGCACCTTGACGGTGTTTTTACGCGGGCGCTTGTAGCAGATCGACAGCGTGCCCGCGTTGTCGCAGGTCTCGCGGATCGTCCCGTCCACGTCGAACTCCGTTTTGGCCTCCTGCGTCTGCGCGGAATACTGCCGCAGCAGACGGAACGCCATCTGGAACTGGCGAATGTCGAGCACATTGTCCTTGCGGAAATCGCGGAACTTGCGCTCCCCCGCCACCTGAAACGCGCGGCGGTAGATGCTCTGCCCGCCCACGCGGATGCCCTGCGGGCTGTGGCCGCTGTTGCCAAAGTTCGAGTAGCCGTTCGTGCCGACCCAGTACGAGCCGCCGTTGTGCTCCTCAGTCTGCTCCTTGAGCCGCTCTTCAAACATCTTGAGAATCTCTTCGACGGTCCTTTCCTGATAGCCCTGCGTGCGCAGGAACTTGCGAAATTCCTCCATCGCGGCGGCAGGATTGTTGAGCCAGTCCATCAGTTCTTTGGGAAGCTCGTCCTGATACGGCACGCCGTCGAAGTATTCAAGAAAGATCTGGTCGAACTTGTCGTAATCCGCCTCGGACTTGACGAGCACCGCGCGGCAGAGCTCGTAAAAGCCCGTGAGCGAATCGTGCTGCAGATCCATCATCAGCCCCTCGATGAGCGTCATCCACTCATTCAGGCTGACGTGAAACCCGTGCGCGCGCAGAAGATAGAAAAATCCAGTAAACATGATGCTGTTATCTTCTCAGGCGGCGCTGCACGGTGGAGATGTCCTTGTCCTTTTTGAGCAACACGCCGATGAACGGGATCTCGCTCGAGATCTTCGAGACGTCCACACCGGCGAGCTCCAGCGCGCGGATCCAGTCAACAAGCTCGGACGTCGAGGGCTTCTTCTCCACCGAGTCGATCGAGCGGATATAATAGAACGCCTCCATCGCCTGCATCAGAAGCGTCTCATTCACATGGTCGAAGTGAACGCGGATGATCTTTTCCATCTGCTGCTGGTCGGGGAACTCAATATAATGGAAGATGCAGCGGCGCAGGAATGCATCGGGCAGCTCCTTTTCCGCGTTCGAGGTGATGATGACGATGGGGCGGTGCTTGGCCTTGACGGTCTCCTTCGTCTCGGGGATATAGAACTCCATCTTGTCGAGTTCCCAGAGAAGGTCGTTCGGGAACTCGAGGTCCGCTTTGTCGACCTCGTCGATCAGCAGCACGACCTGCTCGTCGGCGGAGAACGCCTCGCCGAGCTTGCCGAGCTTGATATACTTTGCGATATCGTCCACACCCGCCGAGCCGAACTGGCTGTCGTACAGGCGCTGCACCACGTCGTAGACGTACAGGCCGTCCTGCGCCTTCGTCGTGGACTTGACGCTCCAGATAATGAGCTTTTTGCCCAGCGCCTCAGCCACGGCCTCGGCGAGCATCGTCTTGCCCGTGCCCGGCTCGCCCTTGATGAGAAGCGGCTTTTTGAGCGCCATGGCGATGTTCACCGCGTTCATCAGCTCGGGACTCGCGACGTAATTTTTGCTGCCTTTAAAAGTGTTTTCCATAGTGTTGCTCCTTGCAAGAAAATCAAAATCATCATTATTGTACTCGCGTTGCGTTTCCCTGTCAAACCTATTGTTTCGAAGGGTTCAAAATTTTTTCTAAAAATTTGAAATTTCCTCTTGCATTTCCCCGAAAGCTGTGGTAGTATAACACCGTTGTCCGATATGAGACATGCGCCGTTAGCTCAGCTGGATAGAGCGTCTGGCTACGGACCAGAAGGCCGGGGGTTCGAATCCCTCACGGCGTACCAAAACTCCTCGAAATCGTCTGATTTCGAGGAGTTTTGTTTTTCATAAGTTATCATTTTGCTATCGTGCTTTTTCCTGACCCAAACGCTGACCCCAACGGGAGCGGATAGCGGAAACCATCAGACAGCACGGGAGAGGATATTGCCCATCGTCTGTGCCGCTTTCATCTGGGCGTCGGTGGTGACGTGGGCGTAGGTGTCCAGCGTGAAGCCCGCCGAGTAGTGACCCAGCATGCTGCTGACGGTTTTGACGTCCACACCGTTCTGGAGCGCCATGGTTGCGAATGTGTGCCACTACGGTATAATTACGACAAACCGGAAAAGCCCCGTATATCAAGGGTTTTCGGTTATCTGGCAAGGTTTTTCATCCTTTTCCAAACCGAGAAATCGAGCCGCGAAGTAGTTATATCGTAGGGGGTGTTATAGTAACGACAAAAACAAAATACCGTTTGGGCGGGCTGTCAGCCCGTCCAAAAAATCAGGACATTTCCTCTGCAAAGAAGAAATGTCCTTTTTTTGTACCCAAAATCAGAGGCCGACAGGAGGAACACGATGCCTGAAAAAACAGCGCAGAAAGAACCGGGCAAAAAGCCCGCGCCATCCAAAAAGCCGAAACCGCAGCAGGAAGTAGTCGTTCAGATTCCGCTCTCTGAGCTGCATCCGTTCCCGGATCATCCCTTTCAGGTGCGGGAGGATGCGTCCATGCAGGAAACCGCCGAAAGCGTCAAGGAGTACGGCGTCCTCGTCCCCGCGCTGGCACGGCCACGGGAGGACGGCGGCTATGAGCTGATCGCAGGCCACCGCCGCAAACACGCCTGCGAGCTGGCGGGACTGACCACCATGCCCGTCATTGTCCGCAACATCGACCGGGACGCTGCCACCATCATCATGGTGGACAGCAACCTCCAGCGCGAGAACATTCTTCCCTCTGAACGCGCCAAAGCCTACAAGATGAAGATGGAGGCCATCAAGCGGCAGGGCGCACGGACGGATCTGACTTCGCCGAAAATTTCGGCGAAGTTCCGCAGCGATGATGAAGTCGGACAGGAAGCCGGTGTGAGCGGCGACACCATCCGCAACTACATCGCCCTGACGCAGTTAGTCCCGGAGCTTCAGCAGATGGTGGACGAGAAGAAGATCGCCCTCAGTCCCGCCTATCAGCTTGCTTCGCTGACCCCCAAGGAGCAGGGGCTGCTTCTGGAAACCATCGACAGCGAACAGGCTACCCCCTCGCTCTCGCAGGCGCAGCGAATGAAAAAGCTCAGTCAGAGCGGCGAACTGAACGAGGACACCATGCTCTCGATTATGATGGAGCAGAAGAAACCGGAGAAAAACGACATCACCCTTTCCGGTGAAAAGCTCCGCAAATACTTCCCGCGTTCCTATACCCCGTTCCAGATTGAGAACACCATCTTCAAATTACTGGACGCATGGCAGAAAAAGCGCCAGCGCGATCAGAGCCGTTGAGCGGACAAGCAGTTTGTTTGTCCGCTATTTTTATGCCCGGAAGGAGGCACCCATGTATATCAACACGTTCAAATACGCCCCCAAGGATGTGAGCTGCCAGCTTTGCACCGAGTATGTAAAAAAGCTGGGCTGTACCGCCCTGCGCTGCCCGTGGTTGGCCGAGCGCATCGAGGCCGGTGTGGTCGGCTACCGGGAAGCGGTCTTAGAGACATTTCCCCATGAACGCCGCCTGTTCCAGCGCCTGAACCTGCTTATCAAGCACTATCCCGGAAGCCTTTGGAGCAACGAGCAGCATGAGCGCAGGATGCAGTACCAGCGCACGGTGCAGGGCTACCGCCGCCGCAGAGATACCAACGCCTACTATGCGGCCATGTACCTGCTGACCTCCAACGACGATATTTACCGCCGCACGGCAAACTGCTTCTGCAAGCACGGGATCGAGTTCGGCTATGCGGTGCTGAAAAATACCTCGCCGCACAATTACGCGCTGTTTATGGCGGCGCGTGACCTCTGCGATAAGACGGAGGCTGTCACGATGGCGGATTTGGCGGAACCGGAGGTCATCGACCCGGAGGCGCTGCGCCTGATCGTCAACGCCACCCTGATCGCCCGTTATGGGCTTGCCGCGTTTCAGATCAAGGCGCGAGGTGCCGAGTATGAACGCTGATGATTTTGTCGGCGGTCACAGCATCCTTGCGCTGGAGCGCTTTATGGACGATACCCGCCACATGATTATTTTTGATGTCCTGTCGTGGAAATCCCCCGTGGGCGAAAAGGGCGAACGGCTGCGGCTGTTCCTCTCCGACGTGGGATACGCAAAGGCGCAGGCATCCGAGAAACGCGGAGAAATCAAAATCCGCAAACACGCCGCCGTCATTGAGGGACATATCCTCCCTGACCGGAAAAAGCGGCGTCACTAAAACGATTGGAGGAATTACCGTGAGCAAAGTAACGGAGCTGGAAAACGCGCTGACCTCGCTGTTCCGCAGAGGTACGGAGGTCGGCTATACCGAAACGGAGATCGACGAGTTTCTGGAGAACATCGACTACCACACCCTGCTGCAAGCCGTTTGGAACAATGCCGAAACGGTCTATGCCTACCGCGCAGACGGCAAAAATGCGCTGAGTTTGGACTATCGCGGCGCGGAGCTGTTCAAGCAGCGGGCGACGCTTCTCTATTGAGGCCGGTCACGTCAACTGCGTCATTGTGAAAGACCTCTCCCGTTTGGGGCGGAACACCATCGACACCGGCTACTACATCGAGCAGTATTTCCGCATCCGCAACATCCGCTTTATTGCGGTCAACGAAAACTTCGACACCGCTAACCCGGAGGATGCCCATTCCGGTATCATCATCCCGCTGCGGAACATGATAAATGAAGCCTATGCACTGGACATTGGGCGCAAGATCAAGGCGCAGCAACGGCAGGCCATGAAAGACGGCAAGTTCATCGGTGCGCGTACTCCCTACGGCTATCTGAAAGCGGAGGACGATTGCCACCAGCTTATCATCGATCCTGTTGCCGCCGTCGTGGTGCAGCGGATGTTCCGTTGGGCTTCTGAGGGCGCTGGCCTGAATACCATCGCCGTGCGGCTGAATGAGGCAGGCGTTCTTACCCCCAGCCACTACAAAAAGATGCAGGGTAAGATCACCCACGAGAATTTGCTCGGCAGCGGCAAGTGGCAGACCCGGACAGTCGGCGTTATTCTCCGCTCCGAGGTCTACACCGGAGATCTCGTTCAGGGGCAGACCAAAACCGTGGATCACCGGCAGGTCAAGGCCGATGCCGAGGAATGGACGGTCGTGCGAGATACCCATGAGGCCATCATCAGCCGGGAACAGTTCGCGGCGGTGCAGGAAATTCTCAATCAGACCGCCAGCCGCGCCAAGGCACGGGATGTCAAATCCTACACGCCGAATCTTCTCAAAGGCAAGGTGTTCTGCGCTCATTGCGGCGGCAGTCTGCACCGGCAGAGAAATATCCGCAAGAAGTCTGACGATGTGTACTTCTACCATTGTCTGAGCCAGAGCCGAATCAGCAAGGATGCCTGCCCCGGCGTGACCATCCGCGAGGATGCGCTGCTGGATACGCTGGCAGATATGCTTCAGGAAGCCCTCAACACCGCTTTGGGAGAATACCGCCTGTCGCTTGCGGAGCTGCCCCAGCAGGCCGCTGACCGTGCCGAGCTGCGGGAGAAGATCACCAGCCGCAAGCAGGAAATCCAGCGGCTTCGCGGTATCGTGCGAAGCCTGTATGAAAACCTCGTCCAAGGCGTTCTCACCAAGGATGAATACTTCGACTACAAGGAAAAGTACGAAAACCGCATTGCCGACCTCGCCGTGGAAATGGAGCAGTTGGAGGACGGCCTGCGGACGATGGATACGCAGATTGAACAGCAC
>CAVFND010000081.1:0-6937 GCA_963623615.1 Oscillibacter sp. ER4
TCGCTGACTTGTCTGAGCTCTTAACCGTCAAATCATAGTGATAATCGTCACCTTGGAAGCGAACAATCGTTTCTTTGGAAGCAGCTATCGCCCTTAACATATTGATGTCCGTAGTGCTCGGGCTAATGTCTACATACTCCCATACGTCACCGCTGCCGTTATCTCGTGACACCTCGAAATAATCAAAATCTTTTACATAATTCTGTCCGTCCACCGATACCGTAATTTTCTTAAAGAAAATCCAGTCATCTCCCGTGTAATGAAACTCCAATCTCAGCCATGCATATCCGTTTTTTACTCCGAAGTATGGTAGCACATAACTCCTACTATTCGCATAATATGGATAGTTTTGAGGCTTGTACCATGTAATGTCCTCTACTTTATCATAGTTTTTGCTTAACTTTGCCAACGCAGACTGTTTCTCTTTTTCAGCCATTTCAGCAATATGTTTAGAGCAATATCCCTTTGATTCGACAGTGCCCTCCTTGCATCCCGATACTTTACAAGTATGTTCCTGACAGTATTCGCCGCCGGAGATATGCGGGTTTTTACATGCAGCTTTTCCGCATCCATGTTCAAAGCAGTATGGTTTTGCGGTTGCTACTCCGTTTAAGCATCCTTCAGCAGCACAAGTATGCTTTGCACAATACTCTCCGCCTTCAATAGGTTTATCAGGACAGCCGTCATATGCGCAGCCATGATTTTTACAATAGGTCGAATTCTCCTTCACTCGTTCGAAACAGCCCTCAACTACGCAGGTATGCTCTTGACAGCATTTAGAACCATCAATCACCAACTCATAGCAGTTGAGCATTGAACAAGTATGTACATTACAATAGTTTGAATTCACTTCGCGTGAAAGCAAACATTCTTCTACCTCACACGTATGTTCTTCACAAAACTCGCCATCCACTACTACGGGCTGATAGCACCCATCAATCGCGCAGGTATGTACTTCACAATAGTCTTTTGTTTTTATCGGCTTATTCTCACAGCCATCTACCGCACATTTCTTACCGCAGGCCGAAAGTGTAAACACTGTCGCCAACACACAGGTCAAAATTGCTATTCGGTCCCAAACGTTTTTCATACTGCTGCACTTTCTCACTTTTCTCTCCTCCTACGTCATTTTGAACATCATCTTTGATTCCATGTTCTCTCCATACGATATAATATTTTATCTCATTTGTCAGTTTATAATATCTTTTTGACAATGCAATATCATTTGGCATTATCTACCATACTATCATAAAAGGATGTGATAGCATGGTGTCTGACCGTATCCGCTTACTTAGAGAAAGGCGAGGACTGACCCAGTCAGAGCTGGCCAAGCAGCTCGGTATAACCCGTTCAAGCGTCAATGCCTGGGAGCAAGGAATCTCTGTTCCCTCCACGCAATACATTGTTGAATTGGCTGCCATTTTTAAGATTTCGACCGACTACTTACTCGGTGTCGAGTCTACCGCTTCAATCAGCGTCTCCGGATTGACAGATGAAGATATTGAATTAGCTCACAGTCTTATAGAACGACTCAGAAAAAAAGATTAGCTTACCTCTGCCACATTATAGAAAGAGCCCCCGACCCATCAAAAAACTGATGAGCCGAGGGCTTTTCACTTGACATTAGAGGGTTGAGTTTTCACGTCATTGTCTTTGCAAATCGACGTTTCCTCACTCATGCAGACCTTGATCTTCTGATCAAGGCCTTCTTTCGCTTTTCACACCCTATAGATCTTCCGTTGTAAACGGATGCGGTCCGCGATCATGGCGATAAACTCGCTGTTGGTCGGCTTTCCTTTCGTGTTGGATACCGTGTACCCAAAATAATGCTGGAGCGTCTCAAGGTCGCCGCGGTCCCACGCCACCTCGATCGCATGGCGCACAGCGCGCTCGACGCGCGAAGGCGTGGTGCTGTAGCGGCGCGCGACTTCGGGATAGAGCACCTTCGTCACGGCGTTGATGACATCCATGTCCTGCACGGCGATGACGATGGCCTCGCGCACATACTGATAGCCCTTGATGTGCGCGGGCACGCCGACTTCGTGGATCACTGCCGTGACCTCGCGCTCAAGCGCCTGCGACTCGTCCTCGCTCTCCTCGCCCTCGTTGACCGCGCGGCGCATCTGATCCAAAAGCGAAGTCAGCTCGCAGGGCTTGGGCATGAAGAACGATACGCCGCGGCTCATCGCCTGCGACACGATCTGATCGCGATAAAGGGCCGAGACGACAACTGTCTTCATCTGCGCCTTGTCCTCCGCCGCCTGCTCGAGCACGCCGAATCCGTCGAGTCCCGGCAGCAAAAGATCCATCACCAGAAGCTGCGGCTTCCGCTCCGCCAGATCCTGCGCCGCAGCCAATCCGTCGGCTGCGCATCCCACCACGTCGAACTCACCTGTTGCTTCCAATGCCTGTTTCAGTGCTGTACGGAACTCCTCGTTCGCGTCCGCTAATACAACTGTGATCCTCTTCTTGTCCATGTCATCCCGTCCTTTTCACACAAGTTTTCGCCGACCCATCCGGCCGGCTTTAGCAGCAAAATGTGACGTCTTCGTTCTGCCATGGCTCTAAGCTAACATATTCGGACAGCGTTTTCAAGCGAGTTATGTCGAAAATAGCTATCTTTTTCTGACTTTTTACGCTAAAATTTGGTTGTTTTTACGTTGTCTTAACGCAAATGTTCTACTATTTTAGTAGGTTATTCACTCGAAAGCCCCGCTGCGGAGAGCATATTTTCGATAAAAATACCATAACCTCTTGTCGGATCATCCAATAGGACGTGTGTGACCGAGCCAATGATCTTGCCGTCCTGTAAGATCGCGCTGCCGCTCATTCCCTGCACCACGCCGCCGGTCCGCGCAAGAAGCTCCTCGTCCGTCACGTGCAGCAATAGATTTCGCGTGCTGCCGGCCGGCGAATAGATCTTTTCGATCTCAATGTCGTACTCACGCGTTTCATTGCCCGAAACAGTGGCTAAGATCGTCGCCGTGCCGGTCTTGACCTCGTCCTTTTTCGCGATGGGCAGCGCCGCACCGGTGATCTTCGATGCGTCCTCTGCCGAGAGCTTGCCGAAAATGCCGCATTCGGTGTTGGCGTAGAGCGTGCCGCTGTCGCGCGTCAGGTCAAAGTCGCCTTTGAGCTCCCCGGGCGAGGCGCGCTCGCCCTTTTTCACCGCCTTGACCGAAGCGTCCATGATGCTGCCGTGGTCGAGCGGCAGAAGCTGCCCCGTGTCCACATCCGTAACGCCGTGGCCCAGCGCGCCGAAGGTGCCGCTCTGCGGGTCGTAGAAGGTCATCGTGCCGATGCCCGCCATGCTGTCGCGCACCCAGGCACCGAGGCGGTATTCGCCGTCCTCATCCTTCTCCGGCTCCGCGCTCAGCTCGATCGTGCGGCTGCCGCGCTTGACGGTCAGCGCCGCAGCGTCCTCGCCGTTCTCTGCCAGAAGCTGACGGAATTCTTCAATCGTGTCCAGGCTCTGTCCACCGATGGCAGTGATGACGTCTCCCTCTCTGAGCCCGCAGTCCTTCGCCGGACTTTCCCCATCGGAAAAGCCGATGACGAGCACGCCGTCGGAAAAGAGCTTGACGCCGATGGTCTGCCCGACGGGGATTAGCTCACTGACCGTCCGGTCCGCCGCCTGCGCAGACGGCATTGCGATCGCGGCGGCGGCAAAAAATCCCAGCAGGATCGCCGCCGCTCGCTTTTTTGTGCGATGCGTTCCATCCATTCTCTCACCCCTTCAAAAAATAAGGGTGGGCGGCGCGCCCTGTGCGCGCAGCGCGCAGCCGTCCGCCCAATGCCGGAAATTTTTTCTTTCTCATTTCTTTTTCTCTGTCCGGCGCATTTACTTTCTGCGCTTCGGGCAAAATTAAAAGGTGCAAAATTTTGATGCGCTGGCATCGCCTTTTTGAAATCTCGCCGCAGCTGCGGACAAAAAAATTCCGCAGACCAAAGTCTGCGGAATTTTGGAAATCATTTCCTTTTAACGCTCGCGGTTGAAGATCTTGAAGATATCGTCGAACGGATCGGGCTCATCCTCGTGCTTGGCCTCTTCCTCGGCCTTGTCCTTGTCGAAGTCTATCGGCGCAAGACCGGCAGCAGCGCTCTCGCCGTTCTGCTCGGCAGACTTCTTATCCTTGTTGAAGTCCAGCGCGCCGGGCGCCTTGTCGAAGCCCGTGGCGATAACGGTGACGCGGATCTCGTCGTCGAGCGTCTCGTCGAACGTGGCGCCGAAGATCGTAAGCGCGTCGGGATGCACGGCCTCCTGCACGAGGGACGCCGCCTGCTCGACCTCGTCGAGGCCGATGTCCATCGAGCCCGTGACGTTGATGAGCACGCCGTGTGCGCCGTTGATAGAGGTCTCCAGCAGCGGGGACGAGATTGCCATGCGCGCGGCCTCCTCGGCCTTGTTCTTGCCTGCGGCGCGGCCGACGCCCATGTGGGCAAGGCCAGCGTCCTTCATGATGGCGGTCACGTCGGCAAAGTCGAGGTTGATGAAGCCCGTGTCGCGGATCAGGTCGGAAATGCTCTGCACCGCCTGACGCAGCACATCGTCCGCGATCTCGAACGCATTGGCGAACGTGATCTTCTGGTCGGTCGCGTGCTTGAGGCGCTCGTTTGGGATGATGACGAGCGAGTCGACCTTGGTCTTGAGCTCTTCGATGCCCGCTTCCGCCTGCGTCATGCGGCGGCGGCCTTCAAAGCCGAAGGGCTTCGTCACGACGCCGACGGTCAGGATGCCCGCCTCGCGCGCGATCTCGGCGACGATGGGCGCGCCGCCCGTGCCGGTGCCGCCGCCCATACCGGCGGTGATGAAGACCATATCCGTGTCTTCGAGCGCCTTGGCGATCTGGTTGCGGCTCTCCTCGGCGCTCTTGCGGCCGACCTCGGGGTCGGAGCCTGCGCCCTGGCCGTGCGTCAGCTTTTCGCCGATCTGAATTTTATAAGTGGCGGCAGACACGTTGAGCGCCTGCTTATCTGTGTTCACTGCGACAAAGTCGACGCCGCGCGCACCGGTGCGCACCATGCGGTTGACCACGTTGTTGCCGCCGCCGCCAACGCCGATGACCTTGATCTTTACTACGTTTTCAGGACCGGTCTCCAATCCGAATGCCATGTCGGTTCCTCCTGCAATCTGTTGTATGGGCAAAGCGCATGCCGCTGCAAGCGCCACAATATCAGGTATTTGCTATCTTTGTCATTGTATTACGGTTTTCCCGTGGGGTCAATAGCAATCGGCCATTTCGGGAAACTTTTTTACGTCAACTTCCGCCCCTATGCCTCAATAAAGCTGGCCTTGCCATCTACCATCAAATTGATGGTGCCCTTCTGGTTATCTTCAAGCTTATCCACCACGGTGCGCACATTTTCGAGCTTGTAGGCGATGTCCGCATCCCAGGGCATCTTGACCGTAAAGCGGTCCAAATACGTAAAGGTGATGGCCGTGCCGTCGCCCAAGTCGATCTCACCGATCATGGAAAGCAGCTGCTTATCCTCCGCTGTGCGCAGCAGTGTGAGAAGGCGTTCGAGCTTATAAGACTCTTCGTCCGCAAACACGGCCTCGCCGCCGACTTCCGGCTCGACGAGCGTGCAGCCCGTCACGCGCGTACAGCCCTCGGGGATCTGCGTCGCGCGCTCTAAAATTTTACCCTCGTCGCTCATGAGCCATGTGCCGTCTTCGCCCGTCAGCGCGGCAGACGCCGTGCACTCTGTCACCGTCAGGATAAGCGCGTCGGGATATTTGCGGTTGATGCTGACTGTCTCCACATACGGGAGTGCATCGAAAACGGCCTGTTTGACCTTATATTTGTTCAGCAGCACAAGGTTCTGCTCCTTCTGCACGCCGGCCGCCTTGATGATCTGCTCCTCGGTATAGCGCTCGTTGCCCTCCACCACGATCATGTCGATGCGGAAGAACATTGTCAGCGCGCCGAGAAATGCAGCGACCACGACGGCCAGGCATAAAAGTCTCAGCGGAAAAGAGGCTCTTCCCCGCCTGCGCCGTCTGTTTCTTCGCTTTGACGCCATAGTTTTCCTGCCTTTTTCTTCATTTGCTTATGTACCCGTCTCCCGCCGCACATGCGCGCCCAGCGCGCCAAGGTCGCGCTCGATGCTCTCATAGCCGCGGTCGATGTGCTCAATGCGCAAGATGCGCGTGACCCCGTCGGCCTGCAGGCCCGCGATGACGAGCGCCGCGCCCGCGCGAAGGTCGGTGCACTTGACGCGCGCGCCATGCAGGCGCTCGCGCCCTGTGACGACGGCCACACGTCCCGCGACGCGCACCTCCGCGCCCATGCGCGCAAGCTCGTCGACATGGCGGTAACGATTCTCAAAAATATTCTCTACAAAAACGGTGCTGCCCGCGCTTTTCAGCAGCGCCGCCATCAGCACCGGCTGCGCGTCCGTCGGAAAGCCCGGATACGGCGCGGTGCGCACAGGGCGGATGGACTTGAGGCTCCCATCACTCTGGAGAAAAACCTCGTCCTCCCCGCTTCTGACCGTGCAGCCTGCCTCGCTCAGCGCACCAGACACGGTCGAAAGCGGCCGCGGGTCGATGCCGCGAAAGCGCACCTCTCCCCCGCAGCAGGCCGCGGCGCAGAGATACGTCGCGCCCACGATGCGGTCGGCGATGATGCGGTATTTTCCACCGTGCAGCGTGCGCTTTCCCTCGACCGTGATGATCGAGCCGCCCGCGCCGCGGACGTTGCCGCCCATCGCGTTGATAAAGTTCTGTAAATCGACGATCTCCGGCTCGCGCGCGGCGTTGTAGATCGTCGTCACGCCGTCTGCGCCGCAGGCGCAGAGGAGCGCGTT
The DNA here is from genome assembly GCA_963623615.1 of Oscillibacter sp. ER4. Classification (GTDB taxonomy): domain Bacteria; phylum Bacillota; class Clostridia; order Oscillospirales; family Oscillospiraceae; genus Hominicoprocola. Next base: position 6,811 of record CAVFND010000081.1, read on the forward strand.
TTCCGTCGCGCCCACGCTCGGCATGGGTAAGTACACATCGCTCCCGAGGAGCGTTCCGCCGCGGCACTTGAGCTCGCCGCCCGTCTCTTTGATGTCTGCCCCCAAGGCGCGCAGGGCGCTCAGGTGC
>CAVFND010000082.1:0-6906 GCA_963623615.1 Oscillibacter sp. ER4
GGACAGCCTTTCTTTTTTGAGGGGGCTGCGCTCCGCTGCAGCGCACGCGCCGGAGGCGCGCACGTTTGCGGAGCGAGAAGAATAAATCGCCACGCGCATGTCGCGGCACTTTTCTTATTTTTTGATGTCCAGGACGATCTTGCCGCAGGTGCGGCAGAGGTGGGCGATGGGGCAGACGTCTGACGCTTTGCAGATGAGAAAGTCGCTGCCGGTCGGGAGGGAGGTCATCTTGAACGGCTCTTCGGTCCACAGGAGCCCGCAGCCGTTGCCGCCGCGCAGGTAGCCGGTCTCCATCTCTTTTGCACAGTAGGGGCCGTTCATGCGGGATCTCCTTTCTTTTTCCACAGGATGGCACACGGTCTCCCATTTTCGGTGCTTTCGCCCTGACTTTATCATTTTTACCGGCAACTGGCAAGATTTGCCTTGAGAAAAGGGTTGACAGGCGAAAATTTTCGGTTATAATTTGAAATTGATTTTCATTTTCAATTTTTGGAGAGCAACTATGGAAAGTCAATAGTGAAATCAAAAAAGAGCAGGGCGAAAATGGGCATAGCAAAGCAGAGCTGCTTGTGCAGCCCACCTGGAGAAGGAATGAATCAGGCTAAGTCAAACGAAACATTTTTAGTGAGCAATGTAAAGATGACACGGATCAGTTTATGAGCGGTATGTCCTAATGCACAGTAGTGAGACTTACCCTGCACGATTTTTGAATTGTAGTATTGAGCAAACGTCTCATTATTGCGGACAACGTTGTGTGCGGCATTTATCAATGCATAACGAAGCATGGAATTTCCACGTTTGGACATTCTGGTGCTTTTCGCAATAAAATTTCCGGATTGAATAACAGCGGGGTCAAGCCCGGCGTAAGCAAGGAGCTTTGCTGGTGATGAAAACCGCTGTATGTTTCCAATGCAGGAAAGGATCATTGCTCCGTTCAGATGTCCGATCCCGGGAACCGTCATAATCGGAGAATTCAGAGAATCCATTATAGCAGAAATTTCGTTCTCCACTTGCTCAAGCTGCGTAGAAAAGAGTTCGATTTGAGAAATCGCCTGCCGAATCTGCAGGGCTAACGCCGGACTGTCCGTACCAATGGAATTCCGAGCAAGTTCACGCAAACGAATGGCATCCTCCTTCGTATACTTGCCTCTGGATGCTTTGCGTAAAAGGTTTGAAAGGTAAGTCAGGTGAAGGGAACACACCTCTGCCGGTCTGGGATGCACTTTCAGAAGCGTATAGGAGACGTTGATATGGAGGCCAGCCCGGAAGAACTGATTCAACTCCGGGAAGAGTTGATCCACAAAGCTGCCAAGCTGAATTTTGCAGCGGGTTCGCATGAGGATCAGATTTTGCCTTGTTTTGCACAGCCCCTTCAATTTAAGAGTCTGAATATCTGCCTGCTGCAATTCTGTATGGCCTTCCATCATCAAAGACTTGGCAATTATAAAAGCATCTACTTTGTCTGTCTTTGTTTTACGGATAGCGGATTTTCGAATGGCAGCTGTTTGAAGAGGATTGATCATAGCAACACGGTACCCATTCCCACAGAGAAAATAAATTAGATTTTCCCCATAGTGAGCAGTGGATTCCAGGCCAATCAGCAGAGGCAGCTTTGGCAGGCTGTTCAGTTTTTCCCGCAGCAGAGCAAAACCACCAGCGCTGTTCGCAAAGGGGAATGGCGTAAGGAGCACCTCTCCCTCTGACGATATGGCGGCGGCAACGTGCGAATTTTTGGCAACGTCAATGCCGAGGTAAATCATGTACACATCACTCCTTGCGTTATTAGCGACAACTGTGTTCCACAAGAATCTATCCTCGTAGCCTTGCACGAAATAAAAGCTCTGCGGCTTATCCAACCAATCAACGATTGAGATAGAAACAGTGGCCATATACTCCTGAATAATAGTCAAGCTATAGGTTTTATTAACAGTCCACAGTGTCTATCCCAATCATAACAATAACCAGGAAAGGAGACGTATGATTTCGCTGGCTTTTGCCATGTGTATATCATACAAGGTCACTATGGCGACCTATACGACCAAACAGCAGAAAGCGGTACTCGACTGCCTTTCCGCTCGCGCGGACTCACCGGTCAGCGCTGCGGCGATCGTCGACGCGCTGCGCGAGCAGGGCGAGCACATCGGCATCGCGACGGTGTACCGGCAGCTTGAAAAGCTCGAGCGGCAGGGCAGTATCCACAAGGTCACGACGGACGAGGGCGCATACTATCAGTTCTGCACCCACGGCTGCGCGTCCGACTGCTGCCTCTTTAAGTGCGAGCGCTGCGGGCGCATCGTGCACCTTGACTGTCACCAGCTTTCTCCGCTCTATGAGCATCTGGAGCGCGAGCACGGCTTTTCCATCAATCCCCGCAAGACGATGTTCTACGGCCTGTGCCGCGAGTGTCAGGAGGGCGCATGAAACGCATTGCTTCCTTATTGTCGGCGCTCGTGCTGGTCTTCTCGCTCACCGCCTGCGCCGCGCCTGCGGAGAAATCAGGCGACGGCAAAATTCAGATCGTCGCGACGCTTTTCCCCTACTATGACTTCGCCCGCGCCATCGTCGGTGACCGCGCGGACGTCACGCTCCTGCTCTCGCCGGGGCGCGAGGCACACAGCTTTGAGCCCACGCCGCTCGACGCTGTGACGATCTCCGAAGCCGATGTCTTCCTCTACAACGGCGGCGAGGGGGAATACTGGGTCGACAGCATGCTCGACGCCGCGGGCGAAAACATCGCCGTCATCGCGCGCATGATGGACTACGTCGACGCCCTCGACGAGGAGTATGTCGAGGGCATGCAGGGCGCGGACGACCACGGCCATGACGGCCACGACCATGAAGAGGACGAGCATGACAGCGACGAGGTCGAATATGACGAGCACATCTGGACCTCGCCGAAAAACGCCGTCGTCCTCTGCCGCGCCGTCTGCGACGCGATCTGCAAGACCGATCCCGCGAATGAGGATTTCTACCGCACGAACTGCGACGACTACTGCGCGCAGATTGAGGAACTCGACGCGCGCTTTGCCGACCTCTGCGCGTCCGCACCACGCAAGCTTCTGGTCTTTGCCGACCGCTTCCCGATGCTCTACTTCTGCCGCGAATTCGACCTCGACTACCGCGCGGCATTCCACGGCTGCTCGGGCGACACTGAGCCGTCGCTCGCGACGATCAAATACCTCATCGACAAGGTGGAGGACGAGAACATCCCCGTGGTCTACACCATCGACTTCGGCACGAAAAAGGTCGCCGCCGTGGTGAGCGAGTGCACCGGCGCGGCGGTCGGCACCCTGTATTCGATGCAGACCGTCTCGCGCGCGGATTTTGACGCGGGCGAGACCTACCTCACGCTCATGGAGCGCAACTACGAAGCACTCAGAAAGGGACTCAACGAATGAACGAAACGCCCATCGTCCTCGCGTGTGAGGACGTCACGCTCGGCTACGAGCACAAACCGCTCTTAGAGCATCTGTCCCTCACTGTCCGCGCGGGGGACTACCTCTGCATCGTCGGCGAGAACGGCAGCGGCAAATCGACGCTGCTGCGCTCACTCCTCGGGCTTCTCTCGCCCCTCGCGGGCGAGATCGACTGTCCCGCCCAGCGCGAGGGGCGGCTCGGGTATCTGCCCCAGCAGACGCCCACGCAGCGCGACTTCCCCGCAACGGTCACGGAGGTCGTGCTCTCCGGCTTTTCCAACCGCCGCACGCGCTTTTTCTACACGGCGGAGGAGCGCTCAACGGCCTTGATGAACCTCGGCAAGCTCGGCGTGCTGGAATTAAAGGACAAGTGCTACCGCGAGCTCTCGGGTGGACAGCAGCAGCGCGTGCTGCTCGCGCGCGCCCTGTGCGCGGCAAACGACCTGCTCATCCTCGATGAGCCCGTCACAGGCCTCGACCCCGCGAGCATGCAGGACCTCTACAAAACGCTGCGCTACCTCAACGAGCGCGAGGGCATGGCCATCATCATGGTCACGCACGACATTGAAAACGCCCTGCGCGAGGCCAGGCACATCCTCTGCGTCGACCGCGCGGGCTGCTTCTACGGCACGGTGGATGAATTTTTATCGTCGCCCGCCGGCAAACGGTTTGGAGGTGACAGGGCATGAAGCTGCTTCTTTCGATGTTCGCCTACCCCTTCATCGTGCGCGCGTTCGTCGTCGGCATTTTAGTCTCGCTGTGCGCATCATTACTCGGCGTACCGCTCGTTTTGAAGCGCTACTCAATGATCGGCGACGGGCTGAGCCACGTGTCGTTCGGCGCGCTGTCGGTCGCTGTGGCGTGCGGCTTCGCGCCGCTGTGGTTCTCCATCCCTATCGTCGTCATCGCGGCGTTCGTGCTGATGCACGTCGCGGAAAAGAGCCGCGTCAGCGCGGACGCAATGATCGCGGTGTTCTCGGCCTCGGCGCTCGCCATCGGCGTTATCGTCACCTCGCTCACGACGGGCATGACTACGGATGTCGACAGCTATATGTTCGGCAGCATCCTCGCGATGTCGCGCTCGGACGTTATTCTGAGCGTCACGCTCGCGCTCTGCGTGCTCGCGCTCTATATTCTCTTCTACCACAAGCTCTTTTCCGTCACGTTCGACGAGTCCTTCGCCCGCGCGACGGGCGTGCATGTCGGCACGTATAAGACGATCCTGTCCGTTTTGACGGCGCTCACGGTCGTGCTCGGCATGCGTATGATGGGCGCGATGCTGCTCTCGAGCCTTATCATCTTCCCCGCGCTGTCCGCGATGCGGGTGTTCAAGAGCTTCCGCAGCGTCGTGTGCTTTGCCGCGGGGCTCTCGGTCGTGTGCTTCTGCCTCGGCCTCACGGGGTCGTATCTTCTCTCCACCCCCGTGGGCGCAACGGTCGTCGTCTGCGACCTCGCGGCGTTTCTTCTCTGCTGCCTGATCGGCCGCGGACGGGGTTGACCCCACTTTTTAAATTTTCTGAAAGACCGCGCCTGCAAACTTGCAAAGCGCAGCCTTTCATGTTATATTATAGTCGTAGCCTGTTCCATGCCTCATTGAAAAATTCGCATGATTGTGACACTTTTTTGCATTTTCTGCGTCTAAGAGAATAGAAGAACTTTTGAGGAGGTCTCCCCATGAAGAAAAAACGGCTTTTTCCCCCCTCGGCATTCCGTTTTTCTCATCGCCGCGGCATTGATCTGCACACGACCGCTGTCGCTGCAGGAGCTCGGCAAGGTGGATCTCGCGCAGTGCAATTCGATCACCGGCTATTATCGTCGTGTTCCCGATACAGAGTTCACCTCGCTTGAGTTTTCCGCAGACGATGCGCGCTGCTCACAGCTCATTGACCTTTTTGCACAGCAGAAGTACCACCGTTCGCTCATCGACCTGCTGTCGCCAAACGGCGGCAGTATCCACCAGCCGAAGGACGGCGACTTCATCTGGGACTTGAGCTTCAACTTCGGCCCGACCGATTTTCCCGACGGCAGCACCGGCAAAGGCACGTTCATCCAATGCAGGGATTTTTATGGCACCCTGAGCATTTTCACCGCCATAGACGGCAAAACGCTCTGTTGCACCACAAGCGATCAGGAGGCGTTTTTGCGCCAAGTCTATGATATCATTTCCGCTGAACCGTGATCCATTTCATATTTTACTACAACAGGAGGAACCAACATGAAAAAATGCATATCCATTCTCGTCGGCGTCCTTGCCGTCATCGCCGCGGCGGCCGCCGTCCTCGTCGCGCTCGACCGCTTCCGCAAGCAGACCGACGAAGACCCGAACGATTTTGAAGACTGAAAAAGGAGAGGCGAAAGCCTCTCCTTTTCATTTTTGGCAGAGCGCTCCCTTTATGTTACGCTGTCCATGGGTCTTAACGGCCCGCGTATTCCCCCAAATTTGCGGAAAGTTGGAACAAGCCTATGGAAAAACACGATAAACCGCGCCGCCGAATGCGAAAGTGGGTCATTTTACTGCTGGTCGTCCTGCTTGTATGGCTCTATCAGTTTCCCGTTTACAAAGCGTTCGCGCAGCAGCGATACGAACACTATGCGGCAGAGCAGGGGATTCCTGTCTCCGACATTGAGACGAAACGGGTTTTCAAGGACTACTTGCAGGGCGGGTATATCATTGATGTGACCTACAAAAGCGATTCGGAGCACCGATATGAATACCAATACTTTTTAGTTGATCGCAGAAAAGGTCAGACCTTTTTCGACACAATGTATTGTTGGGTGTACGACAATCATAACAATGAGTTAGACGACTACACCGGCTGCGTCTATCAGCCTTTGGACTTCTTTTAGACCTCTTTCGCCTTGGCGAGCATCAGCTTTGCGCCCGTTTTGGAGCAGAGCTTGATCTCGCCCGCGTAGCCGTCGAGGCGCGCGGCCTCGTCAGCCTTGAGCTCGACGCTCTCATCGCCGACACAGACGTGAACCTCGCCCGCGCCGCAGTAGATGAGCGTCATGCCCTCGCAGCCGTGGACGGTCTTGCGCTCGCCCGCCGCGAGGTGCTCGCCGCGCATCTTGCCCTCGCACTTACCCTTGCGGAGCATGAGGTTGAAGTCGCGGCAGCGGCCCCAGGAATGCGTGTCGTCGCCGCCGTCGAAGCGGTGGACCTCGTAGGGGTTCAGCGCCAGCTTTTCGCCGCCGTTGTGGTTGAGCTCGATCGTGCCTTCGAGCGTCGAAATCAGGCGCTCATAGTCGGGCAGGGCCGTGAAGTCGGACTCCGCGTCCTCGACCGTCGCGGAGCTCAGCCGCCACAGAAAATCCCGATCGGCGTACACCGCGCCCGCGGGCGCGATACCGAGCTGGGTCGTGAGACCGCCGGACCACTTGGTCGTAATGTAGTCGTTCGGCGTTAAATGCTGGATGGTCATGGAAATACAACTCCTTTGCAATGCAAATGGCTTCGGTGTGCGCGCACCGAAGCCATTTTTTGATAAAA
>CAVFND010000083.1:0-6892 GCA_963623615.1 Oscillibacter sp. ER4
CTGCACCCACACTGCGCAGCGCGTGCAGTCATTCAAGCTACAAGCTGCCAATGTGCGGGGTCGAGGGGGGAAGGCCCCTCGTCCTTTCTCTTGGGGGATCAAAAGGGGGCCATTCTCTTTTGTGAAAGAGAATGGCCCCCTTTGCCGTTCCTCTGCGACGCGCAGGGAACTATATCATTCGATTGAAAGATGATATTTAATAGGCAACGCCCCAATAAATATCAGTACTGCACTCCTTGCCGCAGCAGACGCACTTGCCGGTGATGCCGCTCTGCTTGAGGGGCATGCAGCGGGAAGAGACGCCTGCGGCTTCCTTCATCTTGAGCTCGCACTCGAGGCTGCCGCACCACTTGGTGCGGGCGAAGCCGCCGCGGCCGGAGGCCATTTCCTTGACCTCGTCGATGGTTTTAAGATCAAACGTGTTGTCCTCGAGGTTCTTTTCCGCCACGGCGTACATGTTGTCGTGGATGGCGTCGAGGAGCGTCTTGATCTCGTCGACGATGCCTTCGATCTTCGCTGTGACCTTTTCGCCGTTGTCACGGCGGACGAGGCAGCAGTTGCCCTCGGCCAAGTCGCGGGGGCCAAGCTCGAGGCGGATGGGCACGCCGCGCATCTCGTACTCAGCGCACTTCCAGCCCATGGACTGGTCGCTGTCGTCCAGCTTGACGCGGACGTCGGCGGCGATGAGGTCTGCTATCACACTCTTGGCGGTCTCGAGCACCTCGGGATTCTTGTGCGCGGCGATGGGCACGATGACGACCTGCGTGGGCGCGATGCGCGGGGGCAGGACGAGGCCGTTGTTGTCGCCGTGGGTCATGATGACCGCGCCGACAAGGCGCGTCGTAACTGCCCAAGAGGTTTGGAACGGATACTGGATGGTATTGTCGCGGCCCGTAAAGGTCACATCATAGGCGCGGGAGAATTTATCGCCAAAGTAGTGACTCGTACCGCTCTGGAGTGCCTTGCGGTCCTTCATCATCGACTCGATCGTATAGGTCGCCTCGGCACCGGCAAATTTCTCCTTGTCGGTCTTTCTGCCCTTGACGACCGGCATTGCAAGATAGTCCTTGCAGAAGTCCGCGAAGAGGTCAAGGATCATCTCCGTCTCTTCGATGGCTTCCTGCGCGGTCTCGTGGATGGTGTGGCCCTCGTGCCACCAGAATTCGCGCGAGCGCAGGAACGGGCGGGTAGTCTTCTCCCAGCGGACGACAGAGCACCACTGGTTGTAGAGCATCGGCAGCTGACGGTAGGACTGCAGCACGCGGGACCAGTGGTCGCAGAACATCGTTTCCGACGTGGGACGCAGGGCGAGGCGCTCTTCGAGCTTCTCGCTGCCGCCCATCGTGACCCATGCGCACTCGGGCGCGAAGCCGTTGACGAGCTCGCCTTCCTTTTTCAGCAGGCTCTCGGGGATCAGGATCGGCATGGCGACATTCTGATGCCCGGTCTTTTTGAGCTTTTTGTCAATGACGCTCTGCATATTTTCCCAGATGGCATAGCCATAGGGACGCAGGATGGTAAAGCCCTTGACGCTGGAATACTCGACAAGCTCCGCCTTGCGGCAGATGTCGGTATACCATTGGGCAAAATCGTCTTCCAGATTCGTGATCTGTTCTACCTTTTTATCTTTGGCCATGTTTATATTCTCCCTCAGTTTCAGGATAGAGTTCTGAATTGTTATTGTATTGGTTTTGCGCCGAATTGTCAAGCTCGGGCACGGAAAAGGTGCGGAACGGCAGCGCCTTTCCGCACCTTTTTGTCATCTTTCTCACACCACCGTCGGGAAACGGAGGATGGCCTTGAAGAGGTCGCCGTCGATGGCGAGCGACATCTTGCCGCCCTGTAATTCCGTCAAACTCTGCGCAATGGAGAGGCCAAGGCCGTTGCCCTCGGTCGATCTGGAGCTGTCGCCGCGCACAAAGCGCTCCATCAGCTCCTCGGCAGGGATGTTCAGCGCCGCGCGCGAGGTGTTTTTGAACGTCACGACCGCGTCGCCGCTGGTCTTTTCGAGCGTCAGGTAGACGCGCGTGCCGCTTTGCGCGTACTTGCAGATGTTCGAGAGCAAATTGTCGATCACGCGCCACATCAGCGCGCCGTCCACATTGCAGAAGAGCTCCTTGTCCGGCATCACGCTCACAAGCGTCAGATTCGCGGCGCTCAGCTTGTCGCCGTACTCGCCCTCGACCTGTGCCAATAACTCATTCATGCTGCACCGCACGGCGTTCACAGGCAGGTTGCCGGTCGTGGCCTTGCTGGCCTCGACCAAATCCTCGGTGAGCTTTTTGAGCTTGAACGCCTGACACCTGAGGACGGCGAGGTACTCTTCCTCCTGCTCGGGAGTGTGCTCATGCTGAAGTAGGTCAACATAGTTGATGATGCTCGTCAGCGGTGTCTTGATGTCGTGCGAAACGTTTGTGATGAGCTCGGTTTTGAGCCGCTCGCTCTTGAGCTGCTTGTCGACCGCCATCGCCATGCCGTCGCCGATGGAATTCAAATTCTCGGCGTGGCGCTTGACGTCCCAGTACATCCACTTCGTGTCCACCTGTGCGCTCATATCGCCCGAGGCAAGCGCCTCAGCCTCCTTCTGGAGCTTGCGCAGCTGGATGGAGAACAGGCACACCGCGATGGACAGGAGAAACAGGAACACGATGAGCTGCCCGCCGCTGTAATAAAACCGGTCCGCCATCAGGCAGATCGTCACGCCAATGATGAAGCAGCCCACCACCGTGCGCCAGACGAGCGGGATGGCGTGCAGGAAGTTCACCACACCGCGGCAGAAGCCGCAGAGCACCTTCCATCCCCATTTGACGACCCTCCAGCACAGGCACAGGAGCTTGTAGATCAGCGTGCCCCTCCACAGCCCGCCAGTCTTGATGCGCGTGCAGAACGTCACCCACGCGCCGAGCACGAATACCGCGATGCCGAAGCAGATGGCCATCAGCAGCACATCGTAGGGCGGCGTGTAGTAGTTGGCATACTCGTTGACGCATTGGGCCGCCGCCGCGCACAGCAGCGCGATGACCGATGTGTCGATGAAAAGATACAGGTCAAAGGGGATCTTCTCCTGCCAGCTCGCCTGTAACTCCCCGTCCTCGCGGCGTCCCGCCGTGCGGGCAAGGAAGATGAAGACGAACAGCTCGATGACGCCGAGGATCGCGAGCATCGGCGTCGCGTCCTCGCCCCAGGTATTTGCCTTGTCGAAAAACACCTTTGCCCAGTAGATGTCATCCTGCGCGGGAAGGCCTTTGACGAGGTAGAACGCGAAATACTTGTCGTTCAGCTTCGCGCCGTAGCAGTAGGTATCCGTATCGCTGATATTGCTGTATTCGACCTTGCCGTTTTCGTCCTCCACGGTAAAGCGGATGTTCGTATAGGCGTCGTCCGCCGGAAAGTAGTCCCTCGGCACATAGCCGTTGCTTTCGGCATAAAAATAGGTGTTGCCGATATCCCACGCCTCGTGGCTGACCGCGCCGAGGCAGATATCGCTCGTGTAAAAATCCTTGCCCATGCCTCCGTAGGAGCAGGCAAGCCCCACGGCATAGGCCAGCATGATGGGGACGAGCACCGCCGCCAGCAGAAAAGCAACCGTCTTCGTCCAGAAATTGCGTGTCCACGCAGCTTTCATTTCTTGTCCTCCATTTTATACCCCAGCCCCCACACAACTTTTAAGTAGCGCGGCTCTGAGGGGTTGATCTCCAGCTTCTGCCGCAGGTGGCGGATGTGTACGCTCACCGACGTCTCCGCCCCCAGCGAATCCTCCTTCCACACCAGCTCGTAGATCTGGGCGGAGGAATAGATGCGGCCCGGGTTCTTCATCAGCAGTCGCAGGATGTTGAACTCGATGGGCGTAAGCGCGACCTCGTCGCCGTCGACCGTCACGCTCTTTTTTTCCTCATCGAGCACGATGGGGCCGACGGTGTAGACGTTCGGCTTCTCCTCTTCCTTTTTCGCCCCCAGCTGCGTGTAGCGGCGGAGCTGAGAGCGCACGCGCGCCAGCACCTCCACGGGGTCAAAGGGCTTTGTGATGTAGTCGTCCGCGCCGATATTGAGGCCCAGCACCTTGTCGCTGCTCTCGCTCTTGGCGGTGAGCAGAATGATGGGCATGTTGCTCTTTTCGCGCAGCTTCGCCGTCGCGGCGATACCGTCGAGCTGGGGCATCATGATGTCCATTAAAATCAAATGGATGTCGTTCTTCTCTACGACCTCCAGCGCCTCGCACCCGTTGCTCGCCTCGAACAGGCAGTAGTCTCCGCCGGAGAGATAGATCTTCAGCGCGTTGACAATGTCCTGCTCGTCGTCACAAATCAGAATGTTATACATTTTCTCACCTCATGTTGGCATAGTATCAGCCGTTTTCAAACAAAAACAGCGATTGTTTCTTAATTCTTACTTAATATCCTCTCAAAAAAGGCCGAAAGGGGCTTCCTTTCGGCCTTTTTCAGTCGTTTCCTTATCTTTTTCGGTCAATTCTGCGATAGAGGCGAAGCGTCCTCTCCGCCGCGGCCCCCGCGGCGTGCACAAGGCTGCGCGCGTCGTAATGGAGCTCCGCAAAGCAGAACGCGGACTTCCCCGCCGCCGCAAGGCTCAGGGATTTTTCTTCCTTTTTCCGCCGGCTGTACCAGGTCGACATACTCTCTCCTCCTCACAAATCGCGCCCGTCGAGCGCGGCCAGGCCAAAGCGCGCGGCGAGGCTGATCTTCGCGCGCTCGTCATCCGAGGACGCGGCGTCGAACTTTGCGCGCAGCTCGCGCAGGAAAAGGCCGCGCAGCGAATCCTCTTGCGCCCGCGCCCAGACGTCTTCGCCGATGCGTGTTTCATCGCGCAGCTCCAAGTGGAAGAAGTCGGGCGCAAACTGCTCTTCCAGCGATTTGAGGTCAAGCCCGCGCTCGTCCGTTTCGCCGGTGAAGATGATGCGGTAAATGTCGCGCGCGGTCGAATCCGGCAGGCTTGCTCGCAGCGCATCCTCCGCCGTTTTTCCCGTCACGTCAACGTTCATGATCTCATATTTTCTGCGCGCGAACGGCACAAACGAAAGCTCGGTCTTTCCGCGCTCCACGGTGCCCGCGAGGATTCCCTTTTCGCCCAGCTCGTCAAACCCGCGGCCCTCCGGACAGCCGGAGTAGGCGTAGGTCGTCTGCCCCTCACGCAAAAGTCCGCCAAACTGGTGCGTGTGGCCGAGCGCGAGATAGTCGATCCCGCTCTCCTTGATCTGCTCTCTCGTGATGGGATCGTAGCGCGATTCCGCGGCGGAGCAGTCGCCGTGCAGCACCATCAGGTGGACAAAATCGTCTTCCGGCGCATGGAAGCCCGCAAGCAGGCTCTCGTCCTGCACCGGCGAGGTGAACGCCGCGCCGTACACGGCGCATTGAAGCTCCGGAAGCTCGACGCGCTCGATCGTCTTCGACGTGAAGACATGCACGTTCTCCGGCCACGCAAGTGTCGCGTAGGGCGACTTCGCGCTGTACGGGTCGTGGTTGCCGGGGGCGATGAACACTCGCGCCTGCATCGCGCCCAGCGCGTCGGAGAGCGCTTCCGGCGTCTCGCGATAGGTCGTGTCGCCGTCGAACAGGTCACCCGCAAGCAGCACGAGATCGACGCCGTTCTGATTCACGTAATTGCAAAGCCGCGTCAGCAGCTCGCGGCTCTCGCGGCGGCGCTGGCGCGCCTGCTCGGCGCTCAGCGCGCCGAACGCGCTGTCCAAATGGAAGTCCGCCGCGTGGACGATCTTCACGCTCATGCCTTCTCTCCTCTCACGCCTGCGGAGCGGGCGCTTTCTCCTTGCACACGTCGACCCAGGCGACAAAGTTCGAGGAATACTTCTCAAGCTCGTCACAGGTCATTTCGATGGCGCTGTTCGCGCTGCCCGCCGCGGGGAAAACCGTGTCGAAGCGTTTGAGCGACACATCGAGATAGGTCTTCACATTCTCCGGCAACGCAAACGAGCACACACCGCCCGGCGCGTGGCCAGTGAACGCGCAGGCCTCGTCAAAGGTCAGCATTTTCGCCTTCACGTGGAAATACGCCTTGTACTTGGCGTTGTCAATTTTCATATCTCCCGCCGTCACGATGATGATGGGCGCATCGTCCGCGAGCTTAAAGCTCATGGACTTCGCGATGCGCGCGCCCTCTACGCCGACGGCGACGGCGGCCAGCTCGACCGTCGCACTCGACACGTCGAACTCGCGGATGCGGTCGGCAATGCCGAAGTGTTCAAAATAGGCTCTCACTTTTTCGATGGACATTTGCGTTGTTCCTTTCTATTTCGCGTTTTTCAGCGTACATCGACGCGCTCGACGCTCACGCAGAGCCCCGTCGCGTCATCTAATGTAAAAATCGCTCCCTGCATCTTGCCGGCGCTCTTCTCCGGCTCGCGGTAGCGGCCCGGGAGGCCGCCGAGAAACGTCTCGACCGACTGCTCAGGCTTGATGCCGAGCACGCTGCGCACCGCCCCCGTCATGCCGAGGTCCGTGAGATAGCCTGTCCCTTTGGGGAAGACCTCCTCGTCCGCCGTCGGCACGTGGGTGTGCGTACCCCAGATCGCGCTGACGCGGCCGTCGAGGTAATAGGCCATGGCGAGCTTTTCACTCGTCGCCTCGGCATGGAAGTCGAGCAGCGTGAACGTCGGCTTTTCCCCACTTTTAAGCAGCTCGTCCGCCGTTTTGAACGGGTTGTCCGCGTTGAACGCAAGGTCGCAGCGGCCGATCAGGTTCATCACCGCGACGCGGGCGCGCCCGCAGTCGAAAACGCCGTAGCCCCGCCCCGGCACGCGCGCGCCGAGGTTGTGCGGCCGCAAAATATACGGGCAGTCGTCGAGGTAGTCGATGATCTGCATCTTGCCGAACGTGTGGTTGCCGAGCGTGATGACGTCCGCTCCCGCGGCGAAGATACGCTC
>CAVFND010000084.1:0-6891 GCA_963623615.1 Oscillibacter sp. ER4
GCCGCCAAGGCGGCCGACGAGCTTTTGACGCTCTCGGGCATCCACGCTTCGGTCGTGCTCTACAAGCACGGCACGGGCGTGAACCTGTCCGCGCGCTCGCTCGGCGAGATCAACGTGCAGTTCATCATGGAAAAGCTCGGCGGCGGCGGCAACTCCACCACCGCGGGCGGTCAGGTGAACGACGCCACCGTGGACGATGTGCGGGAGCGTCTGCTCGCCGCCATCGACGAATATATGGAAGAGTGACTCTCTTCCCCCACAACGTAAATCACCCCACAAGGAGGAAACAGATATGAAAGTCATTTTAACGCAGGATGTGAGAGGTCAGGGCAAAAAGGGTCAGCTCATCGACGCAGCCGAGGGCTACGCGAGAAACTTCCTGCTGCCCCGCAAGCTCGCCGTGCTCGCCACGGCTGATGCCATCAACACCATGAACTTAAAGGAAAAGGCCCGCCGCGCTGAGGAGGCCGCGAACCGTCAGGCTGCCGTCGAAATGGGCGGCAAGCTCAAGAACGTGACCGTCAAGCTCACGGCTAAGGGCGGCAAGGAGGGCAAGCTCTTCGGCGCCATCACGAGCAAGGAGATCTCCGAGGGCCTTGCGAGCCAGTTCCAGCTCGACGTGCCCAAGCAGAAGATCGTGCTCGACGAGCCCATCAAGGCCTTCGGCACCTACGAGGTCAAAGCCAAGCTCGGCTATGAAGTGAGCGCCAAGTTCTCCGTCAGCGTGAACGAGGAATAAGGCGCAAGATTACGCAATAAGGAGGTCTTCTCGTGGAAGATATCTTCTACCGGCAGATGCCTCATTCGCTCGAGGCCGAGCAGTCGGTGCTCGGCTCGATGCTCATCGACGCAAACTGCGTCAAGGACGTGATGGAGCAGCTTCGCCCCGATGATTTCTACTTAAAGCAGAACCGCGAGATCTTCGAGACGATCTACTCCATGTTCGTCTACTCCAAGCCCATCGACGGCGTAACCGTCGCGGGTGAAATGGAGAAAAACGGCACCTATGAGGAAAGCACGACGCGCCCGTACCTCGCCCAGCTGATGGACGTGACGCCCACGAGCGCGAACGTGATGGAATACGTCGGCATCGTGCGCGACAAGGCGCTGCTGCGCGCGCTCTACACCGTGGCGGGGGAAATCTCCACCATGGTGCAGGACGGCACGGGCGGCGCGTCCAGCGTGCTCGACGCGGCGGAGCAGAAAATTTACGCCGTGCGCCGCGGGCGCAGCGCGCAGAGCATGGCGAGCATCGGCGTCGTCCTGCAGGGCGTTCTGGACCATTTGAGCGAGCTGAGCGCCAACGGCGGCAAAACGCTGCCGGGCCTTCCCACGGGTTTTGGCGTGCTGGACGACAAGATGAATGGTCTCAACAAATCCGACCTTGTGCTGCTGGCCGCGCGTCCCGGTATGGGTAAAACGAGTATGGCGCTCAACCTTGCGCTGAATGTCGCACGTTCGAGCGGGCAGGCCGTGGCCGTGTTCTCGCTCGAAATGTCGCGCGAACAGCTCGTGACGCGCATTTTGTCGAATCAGGCGACGGTCGAAAACCAGCGCCTCGTGACAGGCAACCTGCGCGAGCAGGACTGGGTCAATATCGCAAACGCCGCGTCTGTCCTCTCGGGGCTCGACATTCTGATCGACGACAATCCGCTGCTCACCGTTGCGGACATGAACGCCAAGTGCCGCCGCATCGACAATCTGGGATTGGTCGTCATCGACTATTTGCAGCTGATGGCGTCCTCCGGCGCAAAGGGTTACAGCGGCGAGAGCCGCCAGCAGGTGGTCAGCGACATTTCCCGTATGCTCAAGATCATGGCAAAGGAGCTGCAAGTCCCCGTGCTGTGCCTCTCGCAGCTTTCGCGTGCGAACGAAAAGCGCGAGGATAAGCGCCCCATGCTCTCCGACCTTCGTGAGTCGGGCGCGATCGAGCAGGACGCGGATATCGTCATGTTCCTGTACCGCGACGACTATTACAACGAGGATTCGGAAAAGCGCAACATCGCCGAGTGCATCATCGCCAAGAACCGCCACGGCGAAACCGGCAAGGTCGAGCTCGCCTGGTCGCCGCAGTATACGACGTTCTCGTCGCTTGACTACCGGCATGAAGAGGACTGAGCTGCCGCGCGCGGAAGCGCTCTGCGTGCGCTATCTCGACAAGAAGCAGCCCGTGCTCGCCGCCGTGTCCGGCGGTCTGGACTCGATGTGCTTGCTGTATTTTCTGCGCAAGCAGGGGTATGACGTCTCCTGCGCGCACTTCAACCACCAGCTCCGCGGCGCGGAGGCCGCGCGCGACGAAGAATTTGTCCGCATATGGTGCGAAAGAGAGGGCATCCCCTTCTGTCTGGGCACCGGCGACGTGCGCGCCCACGCATGCGAGACCGGCAAGACTGAGGAGGAAGCCGGGCGCGACCTGCGCTACGCCTTTCTCCGTAAAACGGCGCAAATGCTCGGCGCGCAGATCGCGCTGGCGCATCATGCCGACGACAACGCGGAAACGGTGCTCTTAAATCTCGTCCGCGGGACAGATCTGCGCGGCCTTTGCGGCATGCGGCCCAAGCAGGGCGACATCGTCCGCCCGTTTTTGGAGCAGACGCGCGAGGAACTCACCGCTTACGCGCGCGCTCACGACATCCCGCACGTCGAGGACCGCACGAACGCGGACCCGAACGCCGCCGCGCGGAACTATCTGCGGCTTGAAATCCTCCCGCGGCTTAGGGAGCTCAATCCCCGCGCGCCTCAGCATATCGCCGCGACGGCGCGCTCGCTGACTGCGCTCGACGACGCGCTTGAGCAGGCGGCGGAAGCCGCACTTTCGGATGCAAAACCGCAAAATGGCGGCATTTCGTTGCCGCTGGACGTTTTTCTCGCCGCTGACGCAGCGGTACAGCCGCGCATTCTGCTGCACATGGCCGACGCGCTCGGTCTTGGGCGGAAGGACATCGGGCGAAAGCAGCTCGACGCGATCTGCGCCCTCGCGCAGAGAGGCGGCAGCACCGAGCGGCGCTGCACGCTACCGCAGGGATCGTTTGTCCGCATCGCGGACGGTGCACTGACGATGGCGTTCTCTCCCGCCGCGCTGCCAAAGGCGGCACTTGTGGAAAACATTTCCCTCCCATGGGGCAATTTCGAGCTGACGCTGCTGCATGAGCCAGACGGCGAGGGCATTTTGCTCCGCGCGCTGGAAGACGGCGAGAGCATCACCGTTGCCCCGTGCGACTTAAACGTGCGTCTGACGCTCGAGGGCGCAAACGGCGCGCGCAGCGTCAAGCGGCTGTGCGTCGACCGAAAGCTCTCCCTTACTGAGCGCGATGCGCTCCCCGCCTTCTACGTGAGCGGCCAACTTGCCGCCGTGTGGCGGCTGGGGACGGACGTTTCCTTTCTGCCGAAAGGCGGCGAAAAAGCGTGCTTCGTGCGCGTCGTCCCCCGATAACGTCAATTTGTGCGACCTGCGGCGGAATGCCGCATCAGATACAATAAATACGAATAAAAAGAAAGTGGAGAAAAAGCTATGGCTAAGAGCAATATGGATCAGGATATCCTGAAGGTACTGTATTCCGAAGAACAGCTGAGAACGCGCGTGCAGGAGATGGGTGACGAGCTCTACGAGCGCCTCAAGGGCAAAAATCCCCTGTTTCTCGGCGTACTGAAGGGTTCTTTCATTTTCATGGCTGACATCGTGCGCGCCTGCCAGCTCAAGAGCGACGTGGAATTCATCGCCGTCTCGTCCTATCAGAACGCGACGACCTCGTCCGGTGTCGTGCAGATCACACACGACCTCCAGCAGGACATCACAGGCCGCGACATCGTCGTCATCGAGGATATCCTTGACTCCGGCAACACGCTCTACTTCCTCAAGAATTATTTTATGACCAAGGGCGCGGCCAGCGTGACCATCGTGACGCTGCTCGACAAGCCTGCCCGCCGCACCAAGCCCATCGTCGCTGACCTTGCGGGCTTTGAGGTGCCCGACGAATTCGTCGTCGGCTACGGCCTTGACTACGCCCAGAAGTACCGCAACATGCCGTACATCGGCGTGCTCAAACCCGAGGTTTACGCCAACTAATTCAAAAAACAGCAATCGCTGTTTTTTGAGAAGGCTGCACTCCGCTGCAGCGCACTCGCTATCGCTCGCACGTTTGCGGAGCGAGCGGTGTTATTTCCGACGCACCTGTCGTCGGAAATAACGATCTCACATTTTTTCACGCCTGCGGGCGCGAAACTCTGCGAGGCTTTTTATCTTTGCAGTGCAAGGAGGAACACCCATTGACTCAACAGACCAAGCGTCCCAATCTTTTGCCGTATCTGCTGGTGCTGCTGGTGCTTGTCGGCGTCTACGGCTTTATGAACAAGCCGGTGGAGGCTGAGCCGTCGTATGCCGAGGTGCGCGAGCTGTTTGAATCTGAGCAGGTCTCGGCCTTCACGGTGACGGACACCACGCTGCGCATGAAGCTGCGCGAGCCCATCGACGGCAAAACGGAGCTCAAGAAGGACCTTTTCAGCGTGACGCTCTTCTATGACGACTTAGGCGAGCTCATCGAGCAGCAAAAGGCCGACGGCATCATCGAGGACTACGACTTCACCGCCGACCATTCGATCAACTATGTGGCGATGTTCGCGCCCTATATTTTGGCGGTGCTCGGTATCTTCGCCATCTGGTACTTCCTCTCTCTCCGCTCCGCGGGCGGAGGAGGCGGCGACCGCATGGCGAAATTCGGCGCAGCGTCCTTTAAGACCGGTGGAGACAACACGCGCCCCACGACGTTTGCCGACGTCGCCGGTGCGGACGAGGAAAAAGAGGAATTGCAGGAGATCGTCGACTTTTTGAAGGCGCCGGGCAAGTTCATCGACCTCGGCGCGCGCATCCCCAAGGGCGTACTGCTCGTCGGTCCTCCGGGCACGGGCAAGACGCTGCTGGCCCGCGCGGTCGCGGGCGAGGCGGGCGTGCAGTTTTTGTCGATCTCCGGCTCTGACTTTGTCGAGATGTATGTCGGCGTCGGCGCGAGCCGCGTGCGCGACCTCTTCGAACAGGCGAAAAAGGTCGCCCCCGCCATCATCTTCATCGACGAGATCGACGCCGTGGGCCGCCAGCGCGGCACGGGCCTTGGCGGCGGCCACGACGAGCGCGAGCAGACGCTCAACCAGCTGCTCGTCGAAATGGACGGCTTCGGCACGAATCAGGGCGTTGTCGTCATGGCGGCAACGAACCGCGCCGACATTCTCGACCCCGCACTGCTGCGTCCGGGCCGCTTTGACCGTCAGGTCTACGTGGGGCTTCCCGACATCCGCGGCCGCGAGGAGATCTTGAAGATTCACGTCAAAAACAAGCCCCTTGCCGAGGATGTGGACCTCTCCACCGTCGCCAAGGGCACGCCCGGCTTCACGGGCGCGGACCTCGAGAACCTCTCGAACGAAGCGGCGCTGCTCGCCGCGCGCCGCGGCAGCAAGCTCATCACGATGTCTGATTTCTCCGAGGCAGAGATCAAGGTCATCGCGGGTCCTGAGAAGAAGAGCCGCGTCGTCAGCGAGCACGAGCGCAAGCTGACCGCCTATCACGAGGCCGGTCACGCCATCGTGATGCACGCGCTGCCGACGCATGACCCCGTGCACCAAATCACGATCGTCCCGCGCGGCGGCGCGGGCGGCATGACGATCTCGCTGCCCACGGAGGACCGCTCGTACCAGTCCAAGCGCTATATGGAAGAGCAGATCGTCTCGCTGCTCGGCGGGCGCGTGGCGGAAAAGCTGATGCTCGGCGATATTTCGACCGGCGCGTCGAATGACATCCAGCGCGCCTCGCAGATTGCGCGCAAGATGGTCACGGTGTACGGCATGAGCGACAGGCTCGGCTCGATCTCGTTTGAATCCGGCCACGATGAAATTTTCATCGGCCGCTCGATGGCGCAGGCCAAGCCGTATTCTGAGCAGGTCGCCGCGCAGATCGACGAGGAGGTCAAGTCCATCGTCGACGCGGCCTACGAGCGCTGTGAGGATATCCTCTCGCGCGATCAGAAGCACCTCATCGCCGTGGCGGAGTTCCTGCTTGCGCACGAGACGATGAGCGCCGAGGAATTCGAGGCCATCTTCTCGGGTGAAGCCGACGGGCATGACAAGGTCTAATCTCAATATGAATAAAATATCTCACCAGCAGACCACTGGTGAGATATTTTTCCGCATTTTCGCAAAAATTCCCGCATTTTCAGTGTCTCTCCCCTTGCCAATTCGATTTCTTCTGCTATAATGGGGCATTAGTCATTCCATTTACATGAAAGAAAAGAGAGAATCGGACATGAAAAAAGCAGCAGTTTCAGCGGCTCGCTCGGCTTTGTGCTGGCCGCAGCGGGCAGCGCGGTGGGCGTCGGCAATATCTGGCGTTTCCCCTATCTCTGTGCCAAGGACGGCGGCGGACTGTTCCTGCTCGTCTATCTGGTGCTGGTGCTGACGTTCGGCTTCACACTGCTGACGACCGACGTAGCCATCGGCCGCCGCACGAAGCAGAACGCCCTCAATGCCTTCGCAACGCTCAACAAGAAGTGGAAGTTTTTGGGCTACCTCACCTTCCTCGTCCCCACGCTCATCATGACGTATTACTCCGTCATCGGCGGCTGGATCACGAAGTACTTCACCCTCTACCTCGTCTCGAACGGCAGCGACGCCGTGCAGGACAGCTTTTTCACCTCGTTCATCACCTCCCCCGTCTCGCCGATCGTCTTCATTCTGATCTTTTTGGCGCTGACGGCGTGGGTCGTGTACTGCGGCGTCGAAAAGGGCATTGAAAAATACTCCCGCTACATCATGCCGGGTCTGCTGCTGCTCATCATCGGCATCGCCATCTTCTCGCTCACGCTCTCTTACACCCATGAGAGCGGCGTGACGCGCACGGGCATCGAG
>CAVFND010000085.1:0-6883 GCA_963623615.1 Oscillibacter sp. ER4
GCACATGACCTACCACAAGACGCTGCCCTACTCCACCATCGTGGAAAAAGGCGACGACGGCGTGACCTACGATATCCTGTACGATATCCTCATCAAGCAGAACGGCGAGATCCATTCCGACTGGACGGGTGTGAAGCTCGACGTGGACGCGTACCGCAAGGTCGTCTACGAGCCCTATGATCTGCGCGTGCTCGAGGGCACGATCGACTTTTAAGGAAAGGCGGCAAAGCGATGAGCTATCAGGCAGCAGTTATCACCGTGAGCGACCGCGCGTCCGCGGGCGTTTACGAGGACAAGAGCGGCCCCGCTGTGGTTGAAATGTTGAAAGAGGCGGGCTACGAGGTCGTGTACACGTCCATCGTGCCGGACGAGCAGGAGAAGATCAGCGAAGAACTGATTTCCTGCGCGGATGAAAAGCACTGCGACCTTATCATCACGAGCGGCGGCACGGGCCTTTCTCGGCGCGATGTGACGCCCGAGGCGACGCGCGCCGTGCTCGAGCGCGAGATCCCTGCGATCCCGCAGGCGATGATCTACTACAGCTTGCAGATCACGCCGCGCGCGATGCTCTCCCGCGCCGTGGCTGGCACGAGGAGAAACAGCCTCATCCTGAACCTGCCGGGTTCGGAAAAGGCCGCGCGCGAAAACCTGAGCGCCGTGATCGGCACACTGGACCACGGTCTCAAGATGATCGCCGGCGGCGGTCACTGAGTAAAAAGAAGAAAAAAGTTCCCGTGTTTTCATACGCGGGAACTTTTTTATATCCTTTGCAGGGGGATCGTGATCTCGGTGACGAATTTTTCCGTATCTGTTGTAAAGCCGTAGTCGATGACGGTGATCTCGCGCGAAAATCCTGCGGCGGCATAGCCCTCCTTGCGGATGAAATCCATCAAGCGCCGGTACTGCGCGGGCGACTCGGCGTGGTGGCCGCGGAAGCGCACGCGCGCGCAGGGCGATGCGGGCAGTTCGATGATATCGCCCGCGAAGCGGTCGGCCTCGTCGAGAACGAGGAATTCACCGTCATACTGCCCGAAGTTCCCCTCGTTCAAGTGCTCCTGCGACACGCTGAAGCCGACCTTGCCGAGGAAGACCAGCGCTTCCGCCTGCGCGGCGGCAAGGCGGCTCGTGGAGAGCTCAAGCGCGGAGTAATCCAGCGCGGTCAGCGCCGTCTCCATCCAGAAAAGGCGGAGGGCAGAGGAACGGATGAGCGTGATCTCGCCGAGCGGCGCGTGGCGCACCTCGTGGAGCTGGCTGAGGCGCGCGTCGAGCTTGCGCTCGATGCGCCTGAGCTCCTTTTGCTTCTGCACGACGGCGGACTTCTGCGCGCGAAGCTTTTCTTCGATCGTCTCCACGTCGCGGTTTTGCAGAAAGTCGGCAATCTCGGTGAGCGGCATGTCCATCGCGCGCAGATAGCGGATGGTGTTGAGCGGCTCGAACTGGCGGACGCTGTAGTAGCGGTAATTCGTCGACGGATCGACGTATTCCGGCGTGACAAGGCCAAGCGCCTCGTAGTGTCGCAGGCTGCTCACGCTGAGATGGAAGATTTTTGCCATTTCACCGATGGAGAAAAGCTTGGGAAGAGCCATTTACGTTGCCTCCTGCGCACGTTTTTCCCGTCGCGTGAGGACAGCGTAGGCGATCACGCAGACGAGGATGGAGAAAAGCGAGCCCGCGGCGTTGGCAAGGCCCATGGGCAGCAGCGTCTGCGGGAAGTATTTTGACGCAAGGTAGGCACCCGGCACGCGCACGAGCAGGATCGAGAGCGAGTTGTGCAGAAACGAGATGCCCGACTTGCCGCAGGCGCAGAAATAGCCGCTGAAGCTGAACTGCACGCCGGCAAAGAAGCTGTCCCAGATGTAGCCGCGCAGATACTGCCCGCCCGCGGCGGCG
This sequence comes from Oscillibacter sp. ER4, assembly GCA_963623615.1. GTDB lineage: Bacteria > Bacillota > Clostridia > Oscillospirales > Oscillospiraceae > Hominicoprocola. The sequence continues at coordinate 1,891 of CAVFND010000085.1, forward strand.
ACGGCAAAGTCAGGCGTGAAGAGGCCGACGAGCGGCTCGGCGACAAACTGGATGAGGATGACGACCGCGATGCCGAACGAGCAGGCGATCATCGCGGCATAGCGCAGCGTGAGCTTGGCGCGCTCGGGCTTGCCCGCGCCGATGTTCTGCGCGCCGAGTGCCGAGACGGTCGAGAGCATCGACGACGGGATGAGGAAGAGAAAGCCGATGATCTTTTCGACGATGCCGACGGCGGCCGCGTCCGTCAGGCCGCGGCGGTTGGCGATGATCGTGATGATGACGAACGAGACTTGAATGAAGCCGTCCTGTAGGGCGACGGGCACGCCGATCTGTAAGAGCTTGCCCATGACGGTGCGCTGCGGGCGAAAGTCCGCGCGGCGAACAGAGATGAGCTTGCGCTTTACAATGACCGCGAGCGAGACGAGAACGCTCACCGCCTGCGAAAGCGTGGTGCCGAGCGCCGCGCCCGCGGGGCCGAGGTGCAGCGAGCCCATGAAGTAGTAGTCAAGCGCGATGTTGACGACGCAGGCCACGGCGATGAAGTACATGGGGCTCTTGCTGTCGCCAAGGCCGCGGAAGATCGAGGCGATGATGTTGTACGCCGTGATGAACGGGATGCCGATAAAGCAGATCGTGAGATAGGCGAGCGTGCCCTGCACGGCCTCTTCCGGCGTGGACATGATGGAGACGATACCGCCGCGCAGCGCGAGCAGCAGCGCCGTCAGCGCAAAAGAGAGCAGCATGAAGAGCGTGACCGTGTTGCCGATGGCGGACGCGGTGCGCTTTTTGTCGCCGCCGCCGGTGGCCTGCGCGATGCTGACCGTCGCGCCCATCGCAAGGCCGACGAGCATGACCGTGAGCATGTGCATCACCTGCGAGCCGATGGAGACGGCGGTCGTGCTGGCGACGCCCTCAAACTGGCCGATGATGAAAAGGTCGGCCATGCCGTAGAGCGTCTGCAAAAAGTAGGAGAGCAGATACGGCAGCGAAAAGGACACAACGTTGCGGAAGACGCTGCCGGTGGTGAGATCGTTTTGCATCGGAAAGAACTCCTCATTAATATAGCATGAGGTCATCATAAACTCTACAACGATTATAGAGTCAAGTGAGACTTTTTCCGCGCGGAAAAAGTCTCACTTCCCCGAATAGCCCAGCGCGGCGGAGAGCATCTGCCCCGCGGCGACGACCGCGCGCTCGGCGTGCGCAAACTCGTCTGAGTGCACGGAGCGGAACATCCCCAGCACGCTGACGACATATTTGAGCGCGCCGCTGCCGGTGAACACCGGCGCGGAGATGGAGCGAAGACCGATCTTGTATTCGCCGTTTTCCACGGCGAAGCCGGCCTCGCGACACGCGGGAAGGGATGCAATCAGCGCGCCCGCGTCCGTCTCCGTATGGGGCGTGTAGGGCGTGAGCGGCGCGCGGGCGAGGAGATTCGCGGCTTCGCCCTCACTCATGTAGGCGAGAACGATCTTGCCCTGCGAGGTGCAGTGCAGCGGCAGCCGCGCCCCGGGCGCGGAGACGATGCGAAGGCTGTCGCGTCCCTCTGCCTGGTCGAGCGCGACGATGTGCCCGTTTTCATAGGTGGAGAGCATGGCGGAGGCGCCGGTTTCCTCTGCCAGGTGCTCTAAATAGGGCCGCGCGAGGGACGAGATGTTCCAGAACGCGCTGGCGCGGCAGCCATATTCAAAAAGGCGCAGGCCGAGGGCGTATTTGCCGTCGGGGTGCTGCGTGATGACGTCATAGTCGCGCATGGTGGTCAAAAGGCCGAATACCGTGCTCTTGGGCAGGCCTGTGCGCTCGCTGATGGCCGTGAGCGTCATCGCCTCGCCCGCGTCGCTGAGCACTTGCAAAAGCTCCATCGCCTTCGCCACGGAGCGGATGGTGTTACCGTCGGTCATAAATCGGCCCTCCTTACGAAAATACGATATTTGATATTTTAAAAAATACCGCGGAAAAAGTCAATATTGCGATAATATAAAAATTGCATCCGATAATATCGAACAACCGCGTTGCGCATGTACATGATTTTTGATAAAATAACATGCCGAACTCAAAAGGGAGGACTGCGTTTCGGATGCTGGACGGCTTTGCAAGATCAATTACATACCTGCGCATCAGCATCACGGACCGCTGCAATTATCGCTGCCGCTACTGTATGCCGGACGGCGGCATTGAAAAGTGCGCGCACGAGGACATCTGTTCTTTGGAAGAGCTGCGCGATATGGCCGCTGCGGCGGTCAGGTGCGGCGTCAAGAAGATCCGCGTCACCGGCGGCGAGCCGCTCGTGCGGCGCGGCGCGGTAGACTTCTGCCGCATGCTCTCAGAGATTTCCGGCGTTGAAGAGCTCTGCGTCACGACGAACGGCAGCCTGCTCAAAGAGCTTGCCCAGCCGCTGCGCGATGCTGGCGTCACGCACCTCAACATCAGCCTCGACACGCTGAAAGAGGAGCGCTTTCATACGATCACGCGCCTTGGCACGCTGCGGGATGTCTTGGACGGCATCGAGGCGGCGGAGCGCGCGGGCTTTGCAAAGATCAAGCTCAACTGCGTGCTGCTCGGCGGCGTCAACGACGACGAGATCGCCGATTTTGTGGACTTAACGCGCGAGCACCCATGGCAGGTGCGCTTCATCGAGCGCATGCCGATGGGCTGCGGAAAGGATTTTGGCACATACCTCCCCTCGCAGGCGGTTCTGGACCGCTGTCCGGAACTGGAGGCCGTTTCGCACGACGGTGTGGCCGCGTGCTATCGTCTGCCGGACGCAAAGGGGACCGTCGGCCTCATCGCGCCGATGAGCCACGCCTTTTGTGCAGAGTGCAGCCGCATCCGCATTACGGCGGACGGGAAGCTAAAGCCCTGCCTGCACTCGGAGGCGGAGATCGCGCTGCGGGGCTTATCCGGCGAGGAATTGGAGCAGGCCATCCGCCGCGGCATCCTGATGAAGCCGGAGCGCCACCACATGGACGAGACCGGCGTCACGGAGACGCATCGCGGCATGTTTGCGATCGGAGGCTGAGAATGAAACTGACGCATTTTAACGAGCAGGGCCGCGCCCGCATGGTGGACGTGAGTGAAAAGGCGCAGACCTATCGCGTGGCGCGCGCCGCCGCGACGGTCCACATGGCAAAAACGACGATGGACAAGATCAAAGAGGGCTCCATCGGCAAGGGCGATGTGCTGGCGGTCGCGCAGGTCGCGGGCATCATGGCCGCGAAAAAAAACAGTGAACTCATCCCGATGTGCCACCCGCTGCTGCTCACCAAGGTGGACATCGCATTTGAATTGGAAGAAACCGCCCTGCACATCCGCAGCGAAGTCCGCTGCCATGGCGAAACGGGCGTTGAAATGGAAGCGCTGACGGCCGTCAGCGTCGCCGCGCTCACGGTGTACGACATGTGCAAGGCCGTGCAGCGCGATATGCGCATCGACGGCATCCACCTTCTCTATAAAGAGGGCGGCAAGAGCGGCGTTTATGAAGCGGAGGAACAGTGACATGGCGCATGTGACCGCTGTGAACATCAGCGAAAAAAAGGGCGTGCGCAAGCACGAGGTGCCCTATATCGACGTCAAGTGCCATCACGGCATCGTGGGCGACGCCCACGCGGGCGACTGGCACCGCCAGATCAGCTTATTGGCCGACGAGAGCGTGGACACGATGCGCGATATCTGCCCCATCGAGCTGGGCGCGGGCATTTTTGCCGAAAACATCAACACCCGCGGCATCGAGCTCAAGACGCTCCCCGTCGGCACGCGCCTGCGCGTGGGCGAGACGGAGCTTGAGGTCACGCAGATCGGCAAGCAGTGCCACAACGACTGTGAGATCAAGCGCACGACGGGCAAATGTGTGATGCCGACCGAGGGCATCTTTGCCATCGTGATCAAAGAGGGCCGCATTCAGGCCGGAGACGAGATCGAGGTGCTGAAATGAAACTCATCAAAACCGAGGACGCGGTGGGCCATGTGCTCTGCCACGACATGACGCAGATCATCAAGGATAAGTATAAGGACGCGCGCTTCCGCAAGGGCCACGTCGTGACGGAAGAGGACATCCCCGTGCTTTTAAGCATGGGCAAGGAGCATCTCTACGTCTGGGAGATGACGCCCGGCATGGTGCACGAAAACGACGCGGCGGAGCGGCTGCTCGCGCTCTGCGGGCAGGAGAACATGATCCGCAGCGAGGTCAAAGAGGGCAAGATCGAGCTCAAGGCCGCCTGCGACGGCGTGTTTCTGGTCGATTCCGCACGCCTTGTCGCCGTGAACAGTCAGGACGAGGTGATGATCGCCACGCGCAAGGGCGGCATGGCCGTGCGCGAGGGCGATAAGCTCGCGGGTATGCGCGTCATTCCGCTGATCATTGAGGAAGAAAAGCTCCAAAAGGCCGAGAAGGCCGCGGGCGATGAGCCGCTGCTCGCGCTCAAGCCCTATGTTCGTAAGACCGCCTGCATCGTCGCCACCGGCGGCGAGGTCAAAAAGGGTCTCATCAAGGATACGTTTACGCCGGTCGTGATCGACAAGCTCAAGACCTACGGCATTGAAACGCTCGAGGTCGTCTACTCCGGCGACGGGGTGGAGAATGTGCGCGACGCGGTGCTTTCGATGCGCGAGAAGAAGCCCGACATGATCCTCTGCACCGGCGGCATGAGCGTTGACCCAGACGATAACACGCCGGGCGGCATCAAGGCCGCGGGCGCGAATATCATCGCCTACGGCGCGCCGGTCCTGCCGGGCGCGATGTTCCTGCTCGGCTGCTTCGACGATGGGATGCCCGTCATGGGCCTGCCCGGCTGCGTGATGTACGCGGGCGCGACGGTCTTCGACCTGATGCTGCCGAAGGTCGCGGCAGACGTGCCAGTGACGCGCGCGGATATCGCCGCACTTGGGGAGGGCGGGCTGTGCCTCGGGTGCAAGCTGTGCCATTATCCGATCTGTCCCTTCGGAAAGTAAGACTTCAAAACGATGGCGGAGCCATCGTTTTGAGGGGGATGCAGCC
>CAVFND010000086.1:0-6879 GCA_963623615.1 Oscillibacter sp. ER4
CTATATCACCGACCGCTTCCTGCCCGACAAGGCCATCGACCTCATCGATGAGGCGTGCTCGGACCTCAACCTGCATGACAAGAACATCAACCGCCGCATGGAGCTGCGCCGCGAGATCGAGGACTACGACAAAGAGCGCGAGCTTTTGCAGGGCGCAGAAGAACCCGACTTCGAGCGCCTGGCTGAGCTCAAGAGCCTTACCATCAAGGCGCAGACCGAGCTCGACGCACTCTGCGCGCAGGGCGACCCGCAGCTCACGATGGACAACCTCGCCCGCGTGATCGAGCTCTGGACGAAAATTCCCGCCTCGCGCATCCGCGAAGACGAGTTCCGCCGCCTGAGCGAGCTCGACAAGCGCTTAAAGGAGCATATCGTCGGTCAGGACGAGGCTGTCGAGGCTGTCGCCGCGGCGATCCGCCGCAACCGCGTGGGCATTTCGCCCAAGCACAAGCCGGTGAGCTTCATCTTCGTCGGCCCCACGGGCGTCGGCAAGACCGAGCTTGTCAAACAGCTGGCGCAGGACCTCTTCAACTCGCCCGACGCGCTCATTCGACTCGACATGTCCGAGTTTATGGAAAAGCACTCGGTCTCCCGCATCGTCGGCTCGCCTCCGGGCTACGTCGGCTATGAAGAGGCCGGTCAACTCACGGAAAAGATCCGCCGCAAGCCCTACGCCGTCATCCTCTTCGACGAGATCGAGAAGGCGCATCCCGACGTGATGAACGTCCTGCTGCAAATTCTCGATGACGGCGAGATCACCGATTCCCACGGCCGCAAGGTCAACTTTGAAAATACCGTCATCGTGATGACGTCCAACGCAGGCAGCGAGCGCAAGGAGGGCACCGTCGGCTTCGGCCACACGGTGAACGAGCAGAACCGCGACCGCGCCATGAAGGCGCTCGGCGAGTTCCTGCGCCCCGAATTTCTGAACCGCGTGGACGAGGTCATCTGCTTCAACCGCCTTGACGAGAAGAACTTTGCCGGTATCGCCCGCATCATGCTCGATGAGCTGCAAAAGAGCCTCGAGGACAAGGGCCTGCACTTCACGTGGGACGAGGACGTTGAAGCCTACCTCGTCAAGAAGTCTTATTCCGCGACCTACGGCGCACGCAACCTGCGCCGCACCATCCAAAAAGAGCTCGAAGACGTCATGGCCGCGCAGATCATCGACTCCTACGAGCACCCCGTCACGCAGATCCATGCGTCGATGGAGGACGGCAAGCTCGTCGTCCGCAGTCTGTAAAAGAAAGGGGAGGGAGACCATGTTCCATCTGTTCCGCAAGGACATTGAAAAGCACTGCGCCTACTGCAAGAGCGGATCTGTCATCAACGAAGGGCAGGTCATCTGCTCCCGCCGCGGCGTGGTCGATTCTGCCGACCACTGCCGCCACTTCTGCTACGATCCGCTCAAGCGCGTGCCGCCACGTCCGGCCGCGCTGAACGATAAGTACACGTCCGAGGATTTTTCCCTGTAAGGGCGGGCAGCGCCCCGAAGAATAAGAAAGAAGGCCGAATCCCATGAACATTTCTCAGGTTTACGCAGTCTATTTCAGCGCCACCGGCAACACGAGAAAGGTGACCACCACGCTCGCCAACGCGCTCGCCGTCAGTTTTGAAGTGCCGCTTGAGGTGCGTGACTTTACGCTTCCCGCCGCACGAGAGGAAAAGTACGAGTTTGCTGAGGGCGACCTCGTCATCTTTGGTATGCCGACCTACGCGGGCAAGCTGCCGAACAAGCTGCTCGAGTTCGTGAAGACCGGCTTTGTGGGCAACGGCGCGCTCGCCGTGCCGGTCGTGACGTTCGGCAACCGCAGCTTTGACAATTCGCTCGCCGAGCTCTGCGCCTGTCTCGAAGCGGACGGCTTTCACACCATCGGTGCGGGCGCGTTTGCCTGCCGTCACGCCTTTACCGACGCGCTGGCTGACGGCCGTCCCGATTCCGACGACATGGCCGAGCTTGCCAAGCTCGGTTCCGCGGTCGTGGGCCGCATCGTGCGGATGACCGAGTATCCCGCGCCCGTCACGGTCGACGGCGACGCCGACGCGCCGTATTACCGCCCGCTGGGCCTTGACGGCGAGCCGAAAGTGTTCCTGAAGGCGAAGCCAAAGACCGACCTCGACCAGTGCATTCACTGCGGCGTGTGTGCCTCGCTCTGCCCGATGGGTTCGATCAACCCCGACGACGTCACCGAGGTCGTGGGCGTTTGCATCAAGTGCCATTCCTGCGTGCGCAACTGCCCGATGGGCGCGAAATATTTCGACGATCCCGCGTTCCTCTCGCACCGCGCGATGCTCGAGCGCGACTACACGCGCAGGGCGGAGGACAAGATCTTCACGGCGTAAACAAAGTACATAAAAAGGCTCTGTTTGGGATTCCCAAACAGAGCCTTTTCTTTATTTTGCTGTCAGATGGGATGAGCACGGATCGAAGCGGCGCAGTATGTATTTTTGCCGCAGAAAGAATAGGGAACAATATGACTGACAAGCGAATTTACATTACAACGATTCTGAGCAGTGGTTGAGATTTTTTGCGCAAACTTTTACTCTCGGGATGTCTTTTTCCCGCAAAAGGGAAGCGGGGACAGCCATGCGCGCATACGCTGTGGAGAAAGCATCAATTTTGGGAGGGATCTTATGAAACCGGTGTACTTTTTCCTCGGCGCGAACAGCGAAGAGGGCTTTTTTTCACTCTATGACCAGCTTTTAGGTGGGCGGCTCGACGATCTGATGATCTTGAAGGGCGGACCGGGCTGCGGCAAGTCGACCTTCATGCGCCGCGTGGGCGCAGCGATGGAGCGCGTGGGCGAGCACGTCGTGTACATCAACTGCTCGGGCGACCCCGATTCGCTCGACGGTGTGATCCTTTTGGACCGGAACGCCGCCATCGTCGACGGCACCAGCCCGCATGTGCTCGAGCCGACCTATGCGGTCGCAAGCGAGCGCTATGTCGACCTGACGCGCTTTTACGATGTGGACGCAGCAAAATCGCGCCGCGCGGAGATCATCGTGCTGAGCGACGAGTATCGCGCGCACTACCGCAGCGCCTACCGCATTCTGCGCGCGATGGGCGAGGTGGAGAACGAGCGCCGCGCGGCGATACACGCGCAGATGGACTTTTTAAAGCTCCGACGCCGCACGAACGGCATCCTCGCGCGCGAGCTGCGAGGCGAGGGAAGCGGCAGCGGGCGCATCGACCGCGTATTTCTCGGCGGCGTGACGCATCGGGGCGAGATCTGCCGCTTCGACACGGTCGAAGCCCTCTGCCCGCGCATTTACGCCCTCATCGACAGCGCAGGGCTGGGAAACGAAATGCTTGAGACTATCGTGCAGGCGGCACAAGAGAAGAAGTTCGACGTCATCGCGTGCCCGAATCCCGACCGGCCGCAGGAGCTCCACCATGTGCTGATCCCGGAAAAGGGACTGGCGTTCATCACGACGAACGCGCGCATCCCATACGAAGGGAAGCCTTACCGCCGCCTGCGCCTCGACGCAATGGCGGAGGAAAAGCTCACGCGCGCGCAGAAAGCGAAGCTGCGCTTCATCCGCCGCGTGGAGGTATCGCTTTTAGACGAAGCCGTGAGCGCGCTGTCGGACGCGAAGAAGGCGCATGACGCGCTGGAGAATGCGTATCATCCCTGCGTGGACTATGAGGGGGTTACTGTACTCGCGGAGCGTGAGATCAATAGATTATTAAAGTAATAGTGCTTTACAGGTTTCCCTGCGCCGCGCAGGGGATGCGGGAAAGGGGGATATTCTCTCGCGTGAGAGAATATCCCCCTTACACCCCCAAGAGAACGCAAGGGGCCCCGCCCCTTGACCCCACCATTGCAAGCGAGCAGCTCGAAGAGCTGCGGCGCCTGCCGAATCAAGTGCCTGCGTGGCGGCATTGCTGACGCTCGCCGCCAATGGCTCTGCTATACGATTTGCCTCTGCTCCTACTATCCGCTGCCGCTCTGCCCATCTTGTAGAAGTGCGCAGTAATTCCCGTTTACCGCCAGTCTCCACAATGCGGCGAGCGCCAGCAAAGCCGCATTCCGCAGGCAGTCTGCCGCCAAGCAAACGTCACACGCGCCTCACGATAGTAAGGCGCGGTTGCGAGTGGTATCAAAACGTAGAGATTCATGGCGAAGCCATGTACACCGCACCCGCACTGCGCAGCGTGTGCAGTCATTCAAGCTACAATCTGCCAATGTCGGGGGTCGAGGGGAACTCCCCTCGCGTTCTCTTGGGGGTGTAAGGGGGCCATTCTCTCACGTGAGAGAATGGCCCCCTTTTCCGCGCCCCTGCACGGTGCAGGGCCCCCCGCCCTTTCGGGCGGCTTTGATTCATTGTGCCATATCGGCGCGAAAATAAACCGCCTGCTCCGGCAGCGACAAAACCAGAGTATACTCGCTGCTTTTTCCGCCTGCGGCGTCGGTGCATTCCGTGGTGCCGACGAGAGCCGTGCCGGTCTCGCCGTCCAGCGTAAGATCATAGAGCGCGTCGTTTGCGTCGCGCTGGGTGAGGGTGTAGGTGCCGGTCTGTGTGCTGCCGTCCGAATCCGTGACCGTCAGCGCGCCGTCCTGCGCGGAGCAGGTGAGAGCGGGGAGATCGAGCGGCTGTCCCGCGCTGTCGATGGCGTTTGCGTATGTCCAGTCGTGGCCCTCGACGGTCAGGTCGTCGTCTGTTTTGCCGCAGCCGGCGAGCAGAAAAATGAGCAGCAGCGGCAGTAAAATCTTGTGTTTACCTGTCATGTGTTTTTCCTTTCCACTTCTTGATTTTCAATCCTATCAGCATACCAAGTCCCACAGCAAAGAGCGACAGCGCGGCTAAAAACAGATGCGAAGGGAATCGGCCCATGACGTAGATATCTGTCGCCATATCAACGCCGCCGATGATCGAAATATCCTCTGGAATAGGCGGCCCGGCAGTAAAATACTGCACAGCGCATACAAGCAACACCGGTACGCTGATGGCCAGCAGAACCCATGCGCCGATTTGCAGAGCCTTTGCGCGCTTGACACGCGCCTTTTCTGATATGACTGCCGCGTTTGATGCGGAAGTTGTGCCCTCCGGCGTGCCGGTCAACTCCGCGAGCGGAACGCCGAAAAAGCCCGAAAGCGCGAAGAGGTTCGCCGTGCTCGGCAGCGACGAGCCGTCCTCCCACTTCGTCACGGCCTGCCGCGAGACCTCGAGTGCCTGCGCCAGCGCCTCCTGCGACAGCCCGCGTTCCTTGCGCAGTGCGCGGATGCGCGCGCCGAGTTCGTTGTCCATAAGTGGCCTCCTTTGCCTTGATGGCGCTATCGTAGCAGTTTTTGGCGCAAAAGTCCACCAAGTATTCCGCTACTATCGGTAGCGAAACGAAAAAAGCCGCCCTTTTGGGCGGCTTTTCACGCGTATTTACTTCTTGCGGCAAGTGAGTTCACCGTTTTCGGCGTCGAGCACAAGCGTGCTGCCAGCGGCGAGGTCGCCGCGCAGGATCTCCTTGGCGATCAGCGTCTCCGCCGCGCTCTGGAGGTAGCGCTTGAGCGGACGCGCGCCGTAAATCGGGTCAAAGCCGCGCTCAATGATGAGGCTCTTGGCCGCATCCGTGACTTCGAGCTTGAGCGTCTTGTCGGCAAGGCGCTTCTTGAGGCCTTCCATCAGGATGTCGATGATGCCGCTGAGGTTTTCCTTCGTGAGCGGCTTGAACATGATGATCTCGTCGAGACGGTTCAGGAACTCCGGACGGAACGCGCGGCGCAGCTCGCCCATGACGGCGGCGCGGGCGCTCTCGGAGATGCTGCCGTCCGGCTGGATGCCGTCGAGCAGTTCGGACGAGCCGAGGTTCGAGGTCAGGATGATGATGGTGTTCTTGAAGTCCACCGTGCGGCCCTGCGAATCGGTGATGCGGCCGTCGTCGAGAATTTGCAGCAGGATGTTGAACACATCCGGATGCGCCTTTTCGACCTCGTCGAACAGCACAACGCTGTACGGCTTGCGGCGCACGGCCTCGGTGAGCTGGCCGCCCTCGTCATAGCCGACGTATCCCGGAGGGGCGCCGATCAGACGCGAGACGGAGAATTTCTCCATGTACTCGGTCATGTCGATGCGCACGAGATTGTGCTCGTCATCGAACAGGCAGTCGGCGAGGGACTTGGCGAGTTCCGTCTTGCCGACGCCCGTGGGGCCAAGGAAGAGGAAGCTGCCGATCGGACGGTTCGGATCTGCGATGCCCGCGCGCGAGCGCTGGATGGCCTCGGTCACGAGACGCACGGCCTCGTTCTGGCCGACGACACGCTTATGAATGATCTCGTCAAGGCGCAGCAGCTTTTCGCGCTCGCCCTCCATCAGGCGGCTGACGGGGATGCCCGTCCACTTGCCGACGATGTCGGCAATCTCGTTCTCGGTGACGGTGTCGTGCACCATAGAGTTGTCGCCCGTGTGCTTTTCAGCTGCGGCTTCGGCGTCCTTGAGCTGCTTTTCGAGGGCAGGGAGGTCGGAGTACTTGAGCTTTGCGGCCTTTTCATACTCAAGGTTCGCCTGCGCGCGCTCGATCTCGCCGTGCATCTGCTCAATCTGGCTCTTGAGCTGCTTCACGCTGTCCACGCCGCTCTTTTCCGCCTCCCAGCGGGACTTCATGGCGTTGAACTGCTCCTTCTCGTCGGCAAGCTCCTTCTTGAGCTCTTCGAGGCGGTCGCGTGAGAGCTGGTCGTCCTCCTTCTTGAGGGCCATCTCTTCGATCTCCTGCTGCATGATCTAGCGGCGCAGATCGTCGAGCTCCGCGGGCATCGAGTCGATCTCCGTGCGGATCATCGCGCAGGCCTCATCGACGAGGTCGATGGCCTTGTCGGGCAGGAAACGGTCGGTGATATAGCGGTCAGAGAGGGTCGCGGCGGCGACAAGCGCATTGTCGTGGAT
>CAVFND010000087.1:0-6710 GCA_963623615.1 Oscillibacter sp. ER4
GGCGTGAGCAGGATGGTGCAGATGCGGATGGTCTCGAGCAGATTGTACATCACGCTTGCCAGACGCGCACGGTTGGCCTCGTCCTTGGCGAGGACCCAGGGCGCCGTCTCGTCGATATACTTGTTCGCGCGCTGGATGACCTTGAAGATGACCTCCAGACCGTTCTGGAACTGGAACTTTTCCATCTCCGCTTCGTACTTGCCGCGCAGGGCGGAAGCGGCGGCGATGAGGTCGGCGTCAAATTCGCCCTCCTGACGCTCGGCGGGCAGCGTGCCGCCGAAGTACTTCTCGACCATAGCGGTCGTGCGGGAGACGAGGTTGCCGAGGTCGTTGGCGAGGTCGACGTTGATGGTGTTGATGAGAAGCTCATTCGAGAAGTTGCCGTCCGAGCCGAATGGGAACGTGCGCAGCAGAAAGAAGCGCAGCGCGTCCACGCCGAAGCGCTCGGCGAGCACATACGGGTCGACGACATTGCCTTTGGACTTCGACATCTTGCCGCCGTCCATGACGAGCCAGCCGTGGCCGTAGACGTGCTTGGGGAGCGGCATGCCCATGCTCATGAGCATCGCGGGCCAGATGATGGAGTGGAAGCGGACGATCTCTTTGCCGACAAAATGCACGTCGGCGGGCCAGTACTTGTCATAGTCGTCGTACTTCTCGTTCATAAAGCCGAGCGCCGTGCAGTAGTTAAAGAGCGCGTCGACCCAGACATAGACGACATGACCCGGGTCAAAGTCCACGGGGATGCCCCAGGTGAAGCTCGTGCGGGAGACGCAGAGGTCTTCCAAACCGGGCTTGATGAAGTTGTTGACCATCTCGTTCACACGGGAGGCGGGCTGGAGGAAGTCGGTGTCCTCAAGCAGGTGCTGCACGCGGTCGGCGTACTTGCTCAGCTTGAAGAAGTAAGCCTCTTCCTCGGCGTCCTCGACCTCGCGGCCACAGTCGGGGCACTTGCCGTCGACTAACTGGCTCTCGGTCCAGAAGCTCTCGCAGGGCTTGCAGTACTTGCCCTTGTAGGTGCCCTTGTAGATGTCGCCATTGTCGTGCATCTTCTTGAAAATTTTCTGGATGGCCTCGACATGGTAGTCATCCGTCGTGCGGATGAAGCGGTCGTTCGAGATATTCATGAGCTTCCACAGATCGAGGATGCCCTTTTCGCCGCAGACGATGTTGTCGACGAACTGCTGCGGGGTCACGCCCGCGGTCTTGGCCTTGTCTTCAATCTTCTGGCCGTGCTCGTCGGTTCCGGTCAGGAACATGACGTCATAGCCCGTCAGACGCTTGTAGCGCGCCATCGCGTCGGTCGCCACGGTGCAGTAGGTGTGGCCGATGTGGAGCTTGTCGGAGGGGTAGTAGATGGGGGTCGTGATATAGAATTTCTTCTTGTCCATTGGTGTTTTCCTCTTTCCTGCCCGCGCCGAATGAAAGCGGGGCGTAATTATTTACAGTCTACCACCGAAAGAGCGGTATTTGCAAGGTTTTACAGAATATTTCCCCAAAAGAAGAAAGCGCGGCGCCCAAAACACCGCGCTTTTCCGATTTGAAAGAGTAAGATCGCCGCATTTGCCGCCCTAGGCGGCAAACAGGCAAAAAGCACCGCAGACTTTCGCGTCCGCAGACGCGAAATAAATTTGAATCGGAATTTGTCGCGACATGTGCGTGACAAATTACTCTTTGCGCGGAGCGCGTGTCGCAGCCGCCCTGCGGGCGGCAAGGCACGAAGCGCAGCGAATCCCCCCTCAAAAAAGCGGCAAAGCCGCTTTTTTTGAAGTTATAAAGAGTCGTCCTCGTCGATCCACTTCTGCACCGGCACGATATCAAACTCCTCTTCCGTCCGCCGGATCACCACCTCGTCGATGCCGGCGTTGATGATCATGCGGCGGCACATGGGGCAGCTCGTCGCGTCGTGCAGCAGCTCGCCGCTGCGCGCGTCGCGGCCGACTAAATAGATCGTCGCGCCCACCATGTCGCGCCGCTGGGCGGAGATGATGGCGTTCGCCTCGGCGTGGACGCTGCGGCAGAGCTCGTAGCGCTCACCGCGCGGGACCTTGAGCTGCTCGCGCGTGCAGTAGCCGAGGTCGACGCAGTTTTTGCGTCCGCGCGGCGCGCCGTTGTAGCCGGTGGAGATGATCTCGTCGTTTTTGACGATGATCGCGCCGTAGACGCGGCGCAGGCACGTGGCGCGCTCAAGCACCGTCTGCGCGATGTCCAGGTAGTAATTCCGCTTGCTGACACGCTCCATATCGAGTCCTCCTTGTATTTACGAGAAAGAATATTACAAAATGCTATCAAAATTTGCGCTCGCGGTACGGGCGGCGGCCATAGTCAAAGTCGAGCACCGCGCCGCAGCGCAGGCAGCTGAGCTGATTGGCCATCTTATACCCCCTGTAAGTCGAAAACGGGTGTGTATTCCTCTTTCGCGCTCGAGAGCTCCTGACAAAAGCCGTCGGTCAGGCCGCAGTCGAGCATGTATTGCACCGCCGTGCGGTATTCGCGCTCATTTAATCGCCGCGCGAGCGCCCCGGTCGAACCGCTCTGCGGCGTGTACTGGCTCATGAGCGAAAAGAGCACAGTCTTTGGCGGAAAATGCGTCGAGACATAGTCGATGACGCGCTTGGTGTTCTCCAGCTGCCCCGGCAGGACAAGGTGGCGCAGGATGACACCGGACTTCATCAAGCCATCCTCGCCGATCCGGTACGGCCCGACCTGCCGCACCATCTCGTCGATGGCTGCGGCGGCGACAGGAAAGTAGTCCGGCGCGGCGGAGAGCTCGCGCGCGGGGCACTCCATGGCGTATTTGAGGTCGGGAAGATAGATTTGCACCTTGCCCTCGAGCGTTTTGAGTGTTTCGACGCGTTCATAGCCGCCGCTGTTCCACACGACGGGAACGGGGAGCGGGTCATCCAGCGCTTCGAGCACCCACGGCGTAAAATGCGTGGGCGTGACGAGGTCGATGCAGTGCGCACCCTGTGCAATGAGGCCCTCCATGATCTCGCGCAGGTGCGCGGGCGTGATGACCTTGCCGAAATTCTCGTGGCTGATGCGACCGTTCTGGCAGAACACGCAGCCTAAGTTGCAGCCCGAAAAAAAGATGCAGCCCGCGCCGTTTTTCCCGCTGAGGACGGGCTCTTCCCACATGTGCAGCATTGCGCGCGCGACAACTAAGCCTGCGGGCATGCGGCAGACGCCGCCCGCTTTTTCCTCCGTGCGCTCCGCGCCGCAGCGGCGGGGGCAGATCTCGCAGCGCATCAGTCGCCCGTGCCCTGACCGTTGAAGTCGGGGCCGAGGTCGCCGAGCATCCAGTGCTTGCGGCACAGGCCAATGTACTGGTCGTTCGCGCCGATGACGACCTGCGCGCCCTCTTTCAGCACGCGGCCCTTTTCGTCAAAGCGTGCGTTGAACGCGGCCTTTTTGCCGCACCAGCAGATGGTCTTGACCTCTTCCAGCTTGTCGGCCATGACGAGCAGCTCGTAGCTGCCGGGGAAGAGGTCGCCCTTGAAGTCGGCGCGCAGCCCGTAGCAGAGGACGGGAATGCCGCAGTCGTCGACCAGATGGACGAGGTACAAAACCTCCTCCTTCGTCAAAAACTGCGCCTCGTCGACGATGATGCAGGCGTTCTTCTTGAGTTCCTCCTCGTCCATCTGCCGCATCTCGTGGAAGTAGACGCAGGGGTATTCGAGGCCGATGCGCGAGTGCACCATGTGGTCGCCGTCGCGCGTGTCGAGCTGGGGCTTGCAGAGAAGTGTCTTCTGTCCGCGCTCTTCGTAGTTGAAGCGCGCCATCAGCGCGTTGGCCGTTTTGCTCGAGCCCATCGCGCCGTATTTGAAGTAAAGCTGTGCCATGGTCGTTGTTCTCCCTCTCTTATTGCAGCCGCGCGCGAACGAGCGCGGCAAATTTCCTGAATGCGGTGGGGATGGCGGCGGCGTCGAACGCCGCGGCGTCCGCCCAGAATAGATCGTCGTTTTCGCCCGTCACGTCGGCGAAATAGCCCTTCATGTCCCACTCAATGTGGGTGAAGATGTGCTTTGCGCTGCCCGCGGGTTCGATGGATTTTGCCGAGAGCCCCATCTGCGCGAGCGCGAGCGAAACGCCCGCTTCATCGAGGTTCTCCAAAACGCTCGGGAATTCCCAGAGCGAGGCGAGAAGCCCTGTGTCCGCACGCTTTCGCAGCGCGGCGCTGCCGTTTTGGAAGAGCAGCAGCACCGTGCGCTCTTCAATCTTGCGCGCCTTTTTCTTCGCGCGCACGGGAAGGACTTCCGTGAGACCGTTTTTGTATGCCTCGCACATCGTGCGCGCGGGGCAGACCTCGCACTTCGGTGCGCCGTTTGGCAGGCACACCGTCGCGCCGAGGTCCATCATCGCCTGATTGTACGCGCCCGGGCGGGCTGAGTTGATGGCGGCGTTGAGATGCGCGGTGAATTGCTTCCGCACCTTCGCGTCCATGATGTCGTCGGCGCAGCCGCTGACGCGCGCGGCAACGCGCAGCAAATTCCCGTCCACCGCGGCGACCGGCTCGCCGAAGTTGATCGAGGCGATGGCGGCGGCGGTGTAATTGCCGATGCCGGGGAGCGTTTTGAGACTTGCGCACTTTCGCGGCAGCTCGCCGCCATAGTCGGAGACGATGACCTTCGCCGCCTTTTGCAGATTCCGCGCCCGCGAGTAGTAGCCGAGGCCTTCCCAGAGCTTGAGCAGGCGTTCTTCCGGCACGGCGGCCAGCGCCGCGGCGTCGGGCAGCTCTGCCATAAAGCGCTCAAAGTACGGGATGACCGCGCTCACGCGCGTCTGCTGGAGCATGATCTCCGAGACCCACGTTCGGTACGGCGTGACGACGCTGCGCCACGGCAGCGTGCGGCCATTGAGGTCGTACCACGCGAGCAGCGGCGCGGTCAGCGCATTTAAGTTTTCCCAATGTTCTGTCATCATATCATTTGTTGAAGCGCGCGGCGAAGCCGCAGCGGCGGCAGAGCTCTTCGGCGGGCTTCCGCCGGGAGAAGCCCTCGCGCAGAGCGCACGCGCGCGGGGAGTTCAGAATTTCAGTAAGCGGCTGGGTGAAGAGGTTCCCCAGCGGGATATCGCCCTCGTGGTCGAGGCAGCAGGGAATGACCGTGCCGTCAACAAGGATTCCGAGCTGGTCGCGCAGGCCGTAGCAGAACTGTGCGCCGGATTCGCCGGCGCGCAGGTCGGGCCAGTCGAATTTGCCCGCGCGCTCCAGATACAGGTGGTCGCGCAAAAGAAAACTGCCGTTTCGCATTTCGGGCCAGTCGTTTCCTGTGCGGGAGCGCAGAAAGTCAAGAATTTCGCCGTTGCGCGCGTCCGCGCCGCCGTCGTTCCAGAGGCGCAGCGCGACGATGACGCCTTTTTTCGCGGCCCGCTCGGCAAAGTCCCAGACCTGCGTTAAATACGCGAGCTCCTGCTCGTCCGCGCCGTCGTTTCCCTCGAAGCTGTGGAGCGAGACGCTGATCTTGTGCAGGCTCTCGGCGGCAAACAGCTCATCGGAACGCTTTTGGAGCAGCGTGCCGTTTGTCGTGATGCAGATCTTCATGTTCCGCGACTTGGCGAGGGCGAAGAGCGTCGACAGCTCGGGGTGCAGCAGCGGCTCGCCCATCACGTGCAGATAGACGTACTGCACATACCCCTCGAGCCGCGAGAGGACAAGGTCAAATTCCTGCGCGCTCATCGTGCGCAGCGCGCGCTTCGTCCTGGGGCAGAAGGAGCAGGCGAGGTTGCAGCGGTTCGTGATCTCGACGTAGGCTTTTTTCAGCATCTCGCGGCTCCTTTCATGAGGTCAGGGGATAGATTTAAATATTTTACCATATCCGCGCGATTTTGCAAAGCCTTTTCCCCTTGCGCCGCGCCGCGGCGTCTGCTATAATCCTACAAGCAAACTTCCATCCTCCACAGCGAAAGGAGAAACCGCATGACCGTCACGTTTATTGCCCACAGCGCGTATCTTGTCGAATGGGACAAATTCTATACGCTCTTTGACTACACCTACGAGCCCGACTACACGGGCGCACTGCCGGAATTGAACCCCGACAAGCCCTTGCTCGTCTTCGCGAGCCACAGCCACGAGGACCACTTCGACGCCAAAGTGTTCAGTCTATTGAAAAAGTATCCCGACGCGCGCTTTTTCGTCTCGCGCGACACGCGCCTCACTGAGCGCAGGCGACAGTGGCTGAACATCTCCGACGAGGCGTTTGCCCGCACGACCGTCCTGCGGCCCGACAGCATTTTACTCACCGACGTCGCGGGCGAGGATCTGAGCATCCGCGCCATCAAGTCGACGGACATCGGCAACGCCTACCTTCTGCGCGCTGAGGGGAAGATGGTCTACCACGGGGGCGATCTCAACTGGTGGAACTGGGAAAGCGAGGGCAAGGCCTACTGCAACAACATGACCGTCCACTATCACGCGGCCATTGAAAAGCTCGCCTCCGCCGTGCGCAACGAGGCGACGGACAACGGCATCGCGCCCGAGATCACGGCGGCGATGGCACCGCTCGACCCGCGCCTTGGCGAAGGAAGCGAGGGCCTCGGCATCGAGTATCTGCTGAAAAACGTGACGGTGCAGCACGTCTTTCCGATGCACATGTGGAAAAAGTACGAGGTCATCGACCGCTACGTCGCCGCGCATCCGGACGAAAAGGATATCATCGCGCACATCACGCGCGACGGTCAGCAATTCGAGATTTGAAAAATGAGTTCCTTTT
>CAVFND010000088.1:0-6700 GCA_963623615.1 Oscillibacter sp. ER4
CCTCTGCACCGACGGCATGGCCAGCGGCCCGAGCCTGACGTTCATCAGCCTGCCGAAGGTCTTCGCCGCGATGGGCGGCGCGGGCCGCGTCGTGGGCGCGGTGTTCTTCCTCGCGCTCGGCTTTGCCGCGCTGACGAGCTGCATGTCCGTCATGGAAACGCTCGTCGCCAACTGCATGGAGATTTTCCACAAGTCGCGCAAGGAGATGTGCGCCGCCGTGGGCGTCTATTCGCTCATCACGGCCGTGCTGATCTGCATGGGCTACAACGCGCTCTACTTCGAGCTCCCGCTGCCGAACGGCTCGACCGCGCAGCTGCTCGACGTGATGGACTACATCAGCAACAGCTTCCTCATGCCGTTCATCAGCCTGCTCACAAGTATCTTAGTCGGCTGGGTCGTGGGCCCGAAGTGGATCATCGCCGAGGTCGAGAAAAACGGCGAGCACTTTGGCAGAGCCGGTCTTTACCGCGTGATGATGAAGTACGTCGTGCCCGTCGTGATGCTCATCCTGTTCCTCACGTCCACCGGCCTTGGCAGTCTGATCTTCGGCTGAGACGACAAAAATTCGATCAAAAAGGGAACGCTTACGCGTTCCCTTTTTCTCTTGCTTTTTCCGGTTTTTCTCCGTTCAAAGCGCGCAAAATATATTTGCCGCCGCGCGGATTTTTGTCGAAAGCGCAAAATTCCCGGTTCCCGCTTGACAAAGTGGGGGTGGGCGATTATAGTAGCATCACTGAATCTCATAGTTCACAAATACCGTGACGGGGAAAAATTCGTCCCATAGACGCTTCAGAGAGTTGCCGGCCGCTGCGAGGCAATGCAGAGTGGAACGATGTCACTGGCCCCTGAGTAGCTCCGCTGAGACGATTTTTTCGTTTAGGCGCAGCCGGATCTCCTCACCGTTACCAACGAGGCGCATTCGCTTGATTTTAAGCCGATGCAGAAAGCGGGCATATTTCATGCCAACAAGAGTGGTACCGCGGAAGTTTTGAGCTTTCGTCTCTTCAAGGGAAGAGACGGAGGCTTTTTTTGTTGCTATGCGAGAGAAAAAAGCAGGAGGAACACACCATGAAGCGCATTAAAATTTTTGATACGACCTTACGAGACGGCGAGCAGTCCCCCGGCTGCAGCATGAATCTGACGGAAAAGATCGAAATGGCCCGCCAGCTTGAAAAGCTGGGCGTCGACATCATCGAGGCGGGCTTCGCCATCGCCTCTCCGATGGATCACAAAAGCGTGCAGGCCATCGCCGCCGCGGTGACGAACTGCACGGTCGCTTCGCTCGCGCGCTGCGCCAAGGGCGACATCGACGCGGCATGGGACGCCGTGAAGGAGGCCAACCACCCCCGCATCCACGTCTTCCTCGCGACGAGCGACATCCACATGGAGTACAAGCTCAAGATGACGCGCGAGCAGGTCATCGACCGCATCCGCGAGATGGTCACCTACGCCAGGAGCTACTGCGACGACATCGAGTTTTCCGCCGAGGACGCCTCCCGCTCCGACTGGGCATTTCTGGCCCAGTGCTACACAACCGCCGTCGCCGCGGGCGCCACGACGCTGAACGTGCCCGACACCGTCGGCTACTCCACGCCGCAGGAGATGTACGACCTCATCACGTATCTGCGCGAAAACATCGAGGGCGTCGAACACGTCGACATCTCCGTCCACTGCCACAACGACCTCGGCATGGCGGTCGCCAATTCGCTTGAATGCGTTCGTGCGGGCGCGACACAGGTCGAATGCACGGTCAACGGCATCGGCGAGCGCGCGGGCAACGCGAGCCTTGAAGAGATCGTCATGGCGCTGCGCACGAGAAAGGATTTCTACGATGCCGAGACCGGCGTGAACACGAAGCAGATCTACCGCTCGAGCAAACTGCTGAGCAACATCACGGGCGTGCCCATCCCGCCGAGCAAGGCCATCGTCGGCGCGAACGCCTTCGCGCACGAGAGCGGCATCCACCAGCACGGCGTCATCGCCAACGCGAGAACGTACGAGATCATGAACTCTACGGACGTCGGCATCCCGCAGAACACGATGGTGCTCGGTAAGCACTCCGGCAAGCACGCGCTGCGCGAAAAGCTCGAATCCATGGGCTATGAACTGAGCGATGAAGAGCTCGAGAGCGTGTTCATCCGCTTCAAGGACCTCGCCGACAAGAAAAAGAACATCACGAGCAGCGACATTGAGGCGCTCGTGCTCCACCGCCAGGCCGCGGTGCAGGGCAGCTGCCAGCTCGTGAGCCATGTGGTCAACACGGGCTACGGCGTGCCGAACATCTCGTGCATCAAGCTCCAGCGCGGCGACGAGCAGATTGAAGACGTCGCCATCGGCACAGGCCCGCTGGACGCCTCGTTCAAGGCCATCAACCGCATGCTTCATATCGACGTGAAGCTCGAGAGCTTCAGCCTGAACGCCGTCACGGACGGCGAGGACGCCATCGGCGAGGCCGTCGTCAAGGTCTCCGGCCCCGACGGGCGGTCCTGCACCGGCTCGGGCCTCTCGACCGATATCATCGAATCGTCGATCCGCGCCTACGTCAACGGCATCAACAAGATCATGGAATCCGGCAACTGAAAGGAGAAACTCGACATGGGCATGACAATGACGCAGAAAATTCTCGCCAAGCACGCGGGACTTGATCGCGTGCGCGCGGGCCAGCTCATTCAGGCAAAGCTCGACCTCGTCCTCGGCAACGACATCACGACCCCCGTGGCCATCAACGAATTTGAGTCCGCGGGCTTTGAAAAGGTCTTCGACAAGAGCCGCATCGCGATGGTGATGGACCACTTCGCGCCGAACAAGGACATCAAGTCCGCCACGCAGTGCAAGCAGTGCCGCACCTTCGCCCGCCGCTTCGACATCGACCACTTTTACGATGTCGGCACGATGGGCATCGAGCACGCGCTGCTGCCCGAGCAGGGGCTCGTCGCCCCGGGTGAGGCCGTCATCGGCGCGGACTCGCACACCTGCACCTACGGCGCGCTCGGCGCGTTTTCCACCGGCGTCGGCTCGACCGACATGGGCGCGGCCATGGCCGCGGGCGAGACGTGGTTCAAGGTCCCGTCCGCCATCAAGGTCAACCTCACCGGCAAGCTCCGCCCGTTCGTCTCTGGCAAGGACGTCATTCTGACGCTCATTGGCATGATCGGCGTGGACGGCGCGCGCTACCAGTCCATCGAATTTTCCGGCGAGGGCGTCAAGAACCTCACCATCTACGACCGCCTGACGATCTGCAACATGGCCATCGAGGCGGGCGGCAAGAACGGTATCTTCCCCGTCGACGACGTGACGCGCGCCTACGTCGAAGGCCGCGTGGACCGTCCCTGGGCGGCGTTCGAGGCCGACCCCGACGCGGAATACGAGCGCGTCATCGACATCGACCTCGGTAAGGTCGACTGCACAGTCGCTTGGCCGCACCTGCCCGAAAACGCGCACAGCGCGCACGAGGGCAGCGACATCGTCATCGACCAGATCGTCATCGGCTCGTGCACGAACGGCCAGCTCCCCGACATGGCCGCTGCCGCCGCGATCCTGAAGAGCCATCATTTAGCCCCGAACGTCCGCGGCATCGTCATTCCCGCCACGCAGTCGGTCTACCGCGCCTGCATGCACGAGGGCTACACCGATATTTTCCTCGACGCGGGCTGCATCGTCTCCACACCCACGTGCGGGCCGTGCCTCGGCGGCTACATGGGCATCCTCGCCGCCGGCGAGCGCTGCGTTTCCACCACCAACCGCAACTTTGTCGGCCGCATGGGCCACGTCGACAGCGAGGTCTACCTCGCCTCCCCGGCAGTCGCCGCGGCGTCGGGCATCATGGGCCATATCGCACATCCGGAGGAGGTCATGAACAAATGAATGCACACGGCATTGTCCATAAGTACGGGGATCACGTCGATACGGACGTCATCATCCCCGCGCGCTATCTGAACACCCAGAGCCACAAGGAACTCGCCTCCCACTGCATGGAGGACATCGACAAGGACTTTATTCACCGTGTCAAGGACGGCGACATCATGGTCGCGGGTGTGAACTTCGGCTGCGGCTCATCGCGCGAGCACGCGCCCGTCGCCATTAAGGCGAGCGGCATCTCCTGCGTCATCGCGGCGAATTTTGCCCGCATCTTCTACCGCAACGCCATCAACATCGGTCTCGCCATTTTGGAGTGCCCCGCCGCCAGCGCGGAGATTGAAAACGGCGACGAGGTGACCGTCGACTTCGACACCGGCGTCATCACGGATGTGACGAAGGGCACGACGTATCAGGCTGAGCCCTTCCCGCCGTTCATCAAGGATATGATCGCGCGCGGCGGCCTGATGGCCTCGCTCAAGGCAAAGGAGGCGGCAAAATGAACAAGACCATTGCCATCATCAAGGGCGACGGCATCGGCCCCGAGATCGTCACCGAGGCCATGGGCGTTCTGGACGCCGTGGCCGCAAAGTTCGGCCACACCTTCACCTATGTCGACGCGCCCATGGGCGGCAACGCCATCGACGCCTTTGGCGTACCGCTGCCGGATTCGAGCCTTCAGACCTGCCGCAGCGCGGACAGCGTGCTGCTCGGCGCGGTCGGCGGCCCAAAGTGGGACGACCAGCCCGCTGCCAACCGTCCCGAGCGCGGCCTTCTCAAGCTGCGCGAGGGCATGGGCCTCTATACGAACGTGCGCCCTGCGAAGATGTTTTCCGAGCTCTCCGCCGCCTGCCCGCTGCGCGCCGACATCGCGGCAAATGGCATCGACTTCATCGTCGTGCGCGAGCTCATCGGCGGCGTGTACTTCGGCGAGCACCGCACGGAAGATGTGAACGGCGAGCAAAAAGCCACCGACATCATGGCCTACTCCGAACACGAGATCAGGCGTGTCGCGCGCGTCGCGTTCGAGACCGCGCGCAAGCGCCGCAAGCGCGTCACGTCCATCGACAAGGCCAATGTGCTCGACACCTCGCGTCTCTGGCGCAAGACGGTCACGGAGGTCGCAAAGGACTACCCCGATGTTGAGCTTCGCCACATGTACGTGGACAACGCGGCGATGCAGCTCGTGCGCGACCCGAGTCAGTTCGACGTCATCGTGACCGAAAACCTGTTCGGCGATATTCTCTCCGACGAGGCAAGCCAGATCACAGGCTCGATCGGCATGATCCCGTCCTCCAGCATGGGCAACAGCACGAACGGGCTCTATGAGCCCATCCACGGCTCCGCGCCCGACATTGCGGGGCAGGACAAGGCGAACCCCATCGGCACGATCCTGGCCGCCGCGATGATGCTGCGCTACAGCTTCGACATGGCCGCCGAGGCCGACGCCATCGAGCGCGCGGTAGATGAAACGCTGCAAGCGGGCTTCCGCTGCGGCGACATCATGCAGGAAGGCTGCCGGCTCGTCGGCTGCAAGGCCATGGGCGCGGAGATCCGCAGCCGCATTTGACACGATCTCTTCCAAACTTCTTTATGAACCTCTCCTTTGATCCTCTGCATCGCGCGGCGATGCAAAAAAGGTTCCCAAGCCGTTGGCTTGGAAACCTTTTTTCTTCCGATGTTCAGATTTTGCCGATCAGCACGACGATCCCGCCGATCGCGGCCGCGACAAGAAGGTACAGCGTCATGGCCGCGCTGCGCTTGATGACGACCGTTCGCCACGGCTTCACATAGGGAACGCCCTCCATGCCCTCGATGCGCCAGATGCTGCTGTGGCCGACCCACAGCAGGTCGATGACAATGCCGTCAAACCAGTTCACGACCACAAGGAAGAGGTAGGCCTCAAAGCAGGCGGTATGGACGTCCTTCACGCCGTTCCAGCCGGCGATGATCGCGATCAGCGCGGCAAAGATCACAAGGCAGAAAAACGTCATAAAGCGCTTGCCCTTGTGCATCTCCTCGTCCTTATTGGCGATGCCGCGCCGCTGCGCCTCGTCGAGGAATTCCTGCGGGTAAAATTGCGCCCGCTGTTTCGCACCGCGCACTTGACGAGCGCAAGGTACAAAAGGCAGTATAGGATGATTTGAAGCAGTAACAGCATGGCTGTGTTCTCCTTTAAAATGCTTTTAGAATGCAAAACCGGCGCTCAGTGCAGCTTCTTCCCCATTTCGATCCTCACCTCGTGCCGCTCGGAAAAGTCCATCACGCAGATGTTGCTGATGCGGAAGCGGTTGTTCCAGCCCTCCATCGAGCCTTCGACATATCCGATCAGCTTCTCACCCTCAAACGCGCCGAAAGCGATCGGGTCTTCGAGCCATTCGCCGAAAAACACATCGTCGAACGATCTCTCGGTCGGCTCCGCAAAGGGCACATAGTCCATCTGAAAGCCCGTTTCGGACGGGCGGATGTCATAATAGCCATTCGTGCGGTAGCGGTCCGTAAATGTTTTGCCCGCGTATGTCTCTCTGTCCAAGGGTCTGATCTCCATACTCTCTCTTTTCCCATCCAGCACCTGATTTGTCCACATCCTACCACATTCTTTTACAAAGCACAAGCGCCCGGCCAAATGGCTGGGCGCTTGTTTGATTCAATAAAAGCCTATGCCGAAAGCAAATCGCTTACTGCATGTCCTTGATCGCGGCCTGCGCGGCGGCGAGGCGGGCGATGGGGACACGGAACGGGCTGCAGGAGACATAGTCCAGGCCGACCTTGTGGCAGAACTCGACAGACGTGGGATCGCCGCCGTGCTCGCCGCAGATGCCGAGGTGGATGTGCGGGTTGGTCT
>CAVFND010000089.1:0-6688 GCA_963623615.1 Oscillibacter sp. ER4
GCATCGAATAATACGGCCTACTTTGTGCAAGTGCGACGAAATGCGAGAGCGGAGCGGTGTTTTCGCAGATATGCCTCTTGCGGAACGCAAAATAGAGTGCTATATTACGGTAGTGCGATAAAGTGAATGGGGGGATACATCGACTTTGCAGACAAAGCGGTATTCGTCCGCACCCTGAAAGATTTAGGAGGAAAACACATGAAAGGAAGCGTACTCAAAAAGTTTCTCTGCACCTGTCTGGTGACGGCCGCGGCCTTCGCCGCGACGACCATCAGCGCCTCCGCCTGCACGACGATCTACGTCGGCGGCGACCTCGTCGAGGAGGGAACGCCCTTCGTCGCCCGCACGGAGGATTATGGTTCCGACTACAACAAGCTCTGGTTCATCAGCGAGAGCGGCAAGTGGAAGCAGGGCGACCACTACACCGGCTGCCCGGACTACGGCCCGTTCGAATGGGACTTCACCCACGACAGCTATCGTTTCACCTATTTCACGAACGACATCTACTATGACGGTACCTGCCCCGAGTGCGGCGAGAA
The DNA here is from genome assembly GCA_963623615.1 of Oscillibacter sp. ER4. GTDB lineage: Bacteria > Bacillota > Clostridia > Oscillospirales > Oscillospiraceae > Hominicoprocola. The sequence continues at coordinate 540 of CAVFND010000089.1, forward strand.
GGCCGACCACTACTCCTACACTGAGTTCGGCACGAACGAAAAGGGCGTGTCTGTCTCCGCGACCGAAACGCTTTACGGCAACGAAAAGGTGACGGAAGTCGACCCGTACCGCGACGCCGAGTGGGCGCAGGCGAACAACAGCAAGCGCATCGGCATTGAAGAGACCGACATCCCGACCATCATCCTGGCCGAGGCCTCCTCTGCGCGCGAGGGCGTCAAGCTGCTGCTCGACATCTACGAGAATTACGGCTGCGTGGCCGCCTCCGGCGTGTTCATCTGCGACAAGGACGAGGTCTGGTACATTGAGAATTGCAGCGGCACGCAGTATGTCGCCATCAAGCTCAACGACAACATGATCTTCCTTGAGCCCAACATGGCCGTCATCGGCCGCGTCGATCTGGACGATGAGAACGTCATCGCCTCCAAGGATCTGATCGCGGTGGCGAAGAAGGCCGGCACGTTCGTCGGCGACGAGGCGAAGAACATCATCGACTTCCGCGCCTCCTATGCCCGCATCAGCGAGAAGATGGACCAGCGTATGATTGACGGCCTCAATTACCTGAACGCGAGCTACAAGTACGACAGCGATGCGCTCGTGGCCGATAACACGAAGTTCACCATCTCCAACCTTGACGCAAGCGACAAACTCGTCGCGCTCTACACCAACATCAAGGCCGACCGCAAGCTCGACAAGGACGATGTGTTCGGCTACTACAAGCTCTCCTCCATCGGCAAAGCCAGCAACCAGGAGATCGAGATCTTCCAGCTCTTCAAAGACCGTCCGGTCGAGACCGCGACTGTGGGCTGGGTCGGCGTCGGCAACATGTCCTACAATGTGTTCGTCCCGTACTATCCCATGCTGATCGACGGCATGTACAAGGGCTATCAGGTCAGCACCGCCTCCGCAAAGTTCACGACCGAAAAACCCGACACCTTCTGCACCTACGGCACGAGCTGGGCGCAGGACGCCGAGGGCAACTGGCAGCGCGTTTCCGGCTTCAAGGCCTATCCGAGCAACTGGCAGGATTCCTATTACTTCACGTTTGAGGGCCTCGGCGGCTACATCGCCAACGCCGACAAGATCACCGGCAAGCCCTTAAAGGCCGAGGCCAAGGCCTATGTCGCGGATAAGCTCGCCGCGCTTCAGCAGGAGCTCTACAAGGACTTTGTCACGACCGACCAGCTCGCCAAGGCAACTGATGCCCGCGCCCTTGCCACCGAGAACGGCAAGGCCATGGCCGAAAAGGCCCACAAGCTGGGCGTTGAGCTCGTCGAGTACATCACGAAGGACGAAGCGCTCCAGCCGAGCGTGTTCACCGACGTTAAGGAAGGTGCCTACTATGCGGACGCTGTGAACTGGGCTGTGGATAAGAAGGTCACCTCCGGCAAGACTGAGACGACCTTCGCCCCCAACGACTCCTGCACCCGTGCGCAGGCCGTCACGTTCCTGTGGCGCGCCGCCGGCAGCCCCGAGCCGACCGCGACCACGATGACCTTCACTGATGTGAAGGCGGACAGCTACTACTATAAGGCCGTCCTGTGGGCCGTCGAGAACAAGATCACATCCGGCATGAGCGACACGCTGTTCGCGCCCGACGCGGTGTGCTCCCGCAGCCAGATCGTGACGTTCCTCTACCGCATGCAGAACAGCCCTGAGAGCAAGGCGGAGAATCCGTTCACCGACGTCAAGGCGGACGCCTACTACGCAAACGCCGTCCTGTGGGCCGTGGAAAACGGCGTGACCACCGGCGCGAGTGCGACGACTTTTGACCCTGCGGGCAACTGCACACGCGGCCAGATCGTCACCTTCCTCTATCGCTGCCTCAACAAGTAAGCGGCAAAAGCGAAACAGGAGAGCCCCCGAAGAATACCTTCGGGGGCTCTTTTTGCGGAACAGACGGAAGAAATGTCAACAGAAGTTGATGTTGCGTTGAGAAAAAGTTCATCTGCTTGCGGTAAAAGTATAATATCTGTTGTTGTAAGTTCCGGCGGGCGTGCCCGCGGATGAGGTTTTATCTTTCAGGAAGGAAGAAACAAACGATGCGAGTGAAGATCATTTCCGACAGCACGTGCGACCTGTCGCCCGCGCTGCTCGAGCGCTATGACATCGCCGTCACGCCGCTGTGCGTCATCAAGAACGGCAAGGACTTCCACGACGGCGTGGACATCACGCCCGCCGACATTTTCGCCCATGTGGACGGCGGGGGAGACCTTTGCAGCACATCGGCGGTCAGCCAGTACGAGTACGGCGAGATGTTCGCGCGCTATGCAAACGAGTATGACGCGGTGGTGCAGATCACCATCGGCGCGAATTTCTCCTGCTGCTATCAGAATGCCTGCGCCGCGGCGCAGGAGTATGTGAATGTCTTTGTGATCGATTCGGAGAATCTGAGTACCGGCCAGGGCCTTCTGGTCGTCGCGGCGGCGAAGCTTGCGCAGCAGGGCCTCTCCGGTGCGGAGATCGCCGAGCGCGTGCGCGCGCTTGCGCCGAAGGTCGAGGCGAGCTTTCTCATTGAGCGCCTTGACTACATGCGAAAGGGCGGCCGCTGCTCCGCTGTGGCCGCGCTGGGCGCGAATCTTCTGCATTTGAAGCCCTGCATCGAGGTGCGGAATGGCAAGATGGGCGTGTGCAAAAAGTACCGCGGCTCGTTTGAAAAGTGCATCCGCCAGTATGTGAAAGAGCGCCTTGACGGGCGCGACGACATCGCGCCGGAGCTCGCGTTCATCACCCACGCGGCGGCGGACGCGAACGTCGTGGCCGCGGCGAAGGAGGAAGCGGAACAGTACGGCTCGTTCGATGAGGTCGTCGAAACACATGCGGGCTGCACCGTCTCGTGCCACTGCGGCCCGAACACGCTCGGCATCCTGTTTGTGAGAAAGTGATAAGGAAAACCACCGTATGGCTCGCCATACGGTGGTTCTTTTTTTAGCATTTTACGCTTTTTCGCCAAAAGACGACTGCCAGCGCGGCGCAGAGCGCGATGGCGGCGGCGTAGGGGATGACGAGCAGAAACGCGGTACTCGCCGGTGCGCTGTAAGAAGCATAGCGGATGCCCCAGAGCATGTCGCAGTAGTTGAATGCGACGGCGGCGCACATCACATCGGAGAGCAGGATCGCCAGTGCGGCGAAGGTACAGGACAGAGCTTTCATGGAGTGACCTCCTTATTTGTGTTTCGTACTTTTGAGCAGCAGCGCCGCGCCTACGGCGATGGCCGCGACGCAGAGCAGAAGAAAAATGCCGCTGCCGTCGATGCGTATCATCGACGATTCGCTGATCTGCGCGGGAACGGACGGGACGAGAATCGACAAAACGCCCCAGACGATCAGCGCGGCCGCGCCGCCGAAGCAGAGAATGAGACTCAAAAGCCGCATCGTCCGGTGATCCTCCCGCACCTCGGCAGGTGCGGCATCCGGTGTGCCATCCTTTAGAAGATAGTCGAGCGAGACGCCGAAGTAGTTGCTCAGCGCGAGGAGCTTGTCGCTCTCGGGCGTCGCGCTGCCGCCCTCCCATTTGGAGATGGCCTGACGCGAGACGTTCAGCGCCTCCGCAAGCTGTTCCTGCGAAAGGCCGCTCTTTTTGCGCAGCGTGTAGAGTTTTTCAGGTAGTACCATGGTTCCTCCTTTCGCAAAAAGCATAGCGGCGACGCGCGCAAAATGCCATGTATTGCAGTAGGCAATCGCGCAACTGTGGGTAGCAATCAAGACTTTTTGCGGAAAACTGTCCTGTTTTCGCCCATTTTACCATGCAAAGAGGGAAAGCGCCAGCGGAGAGCAGAAAATCGCCCGAACAAGAGCTTGTTCGGGCAATTTTGGTTCAGTTCTGCTCCTCGGCGGGGGCGTTCTTCTTTTCAAGCTCCGCGCGCAGCATGCGGTTTTCGGCTTGCAGGGTGTCGAGCTTGTCATTGAGCGGGGCGAGCTGCTTTTTGAGCTCGCGCGCGACGATGCCCTGATAGAACTTGTAGCGGCCCGCCGTGCCGGCCGCGGCGCACACGACAGCCGCGCCGCCGGCGATGAGGCCGGCCTTTTTCCAGTCGGTCTTGCGGACAACTTGCAGTACGGCGCGCTGGTCGAGCTTTTTGCCGCGCAGCGGCGCGGGCGCGTTGCTCTCTGCGCGCACGGGGAGAATATGGATGGTTTCGAGCATTTTCATCGGATCGTCCTCCTTGATCCATGGTATTTTTCGACTCTAAACGTACCATGTCGAACGGGGAATGTCAACCGCGGCGGCGCGTTGCAATGAACAGAAAAACGTGCTATGATGACCGAGGATTTTTGATTTGAAAGGAAGCGAGGGGAGCGCTGCTCCCGCGTTGACATGATCGCGATTCTGCTTGCGCCGGTGTATCTGCTGGCGAATTACTATTTATTGCGCCGTGTGATGGGCTGGGTGAAGGCCTGGTTCCCGTTTTTTCGCACAGTGCGCCATTGGGCGCTGCCCGTGGCCGTGCAGACGTTTCTGGCCTGCTCCATCGTCATTGCGTTTTTCCTGCCGGAGGGGCGGGCGCGTCGCGTGATGAAGCTCATCGGCAACTACTGGCTCGGCGTGCTGCTGTATGTGCTGCTGGCAGTCATCGCGGCGGACCTTTTACGGCTGCTGCTGGGGTACGTGCTGCCGTTTAAGCACATTTTCGTCACAACGCAGATGCACCGCATCGCGGGCTGTGTGTGCGTGCTCATCATTTTATTTGCGTCCGTCTGGGGTGTCATCAACGCGCGCATCATCCACGTGACGCCGTATGACGTGACGGTCGACAAGACCGTCGAGGGCATGGACGAGATGAAGGTCGTGCTCGTGGCCGACCTGCACCTCGGCTACAACATCGGCGAAAAGCAGATGCAGCAGATGGTGGAGAAAATCAACGAGCAGGATGCCGACCTTGTCGTCATCGCGGGCGACATCTTCGACAACGAGTGGGAGGCGGTGGAAGACCCCGAGACCATCGCCGCCACGCTGCGCAGCATCCGATCGAAATACGGCGTTTACGCCTGCTACGGCAACCACGATATCGAAGAGCCGGTGCTAGCGGGTTTCACTTTCCGCCAGAGCGAGAAGAAGGAGAGCGACCCGCGCATGGATGAGTTTTTAAAGGACGCGAACATCACGCTCCTGCGCGATGAGGGCACGCTCATCGACGGAAAATTCTACCTCTACGGCCGCCCTGACGCGCACCGCCCAGGCCGCGGCATCGAAACGCGCAAAACACCCGACGAGATCACAGCAGGTCTGGACAAAAGTAAGCCCATCATCGTCCTCGACCACCAGCCCAAGGAATTACAGGAGCTCGCGGACGCGGGCGTCGACGTGGACCTCTGCGGTCACACGCACGACGGCCAGATGTTCCCGGGCAATCTCACGATCAAGCTGACGTGGGAAAACGCCTGCGGGGATCTCCAAAAGGGAAAGATGCACAACATCGTCACCTCCGGCGCCGGCCTGTTCGGACCCAACATGCGCGTGGGGACAAAAGCAGAGATTTGTCCTATTACAATTCATTTTGCAAAGAATTAAAGGCTCAAAGAGCCTTTAGAAATTCCCTGCCTCCAGCAGGGAGCGGGGCAAAGGGGCCATTCTCTTTTGCAAAAGAGAATGGCCCCTTTGGAACCCCAAGAGAAAGGCTTAGATTGGCAGTCTCGATCTCGAATGATCTTTGTGCCTCCGGAATGAAAGTGCCTGCGTGGCAGCATTGCTTCGCTCGCTGCCATTGGTTCTGCAAGACGATTTGTCTCTGCTTCTATTATCCGCTGCCGCTCTGCTCATCTTGTAGAAGTACAGACTAATTTCCGTCTACCGCCAGTCTCCACAATGCGGCGAGCGTCAGCAATGCCGCATTCGGCAGGCAGTCTGCCGCCGCGCCACCGTCACTCGCGCCTCACGATAGTAAGGCGCGGCTGCGACTGGTCACGACTCGCAGAAGATTCATGGCGAAGCCATGTACACTGCACCTGATTCCGCAGGCCAAGCAGTTCTTCGAGCTACAAATTGCCAATGTGCGGGGTCGAGGGGTAAGGCCCCTCGTCCTTTCTCTTGGGGGATTAAAAGGTAAGCGTCAAACGTGGGATTAGAAAAAGCACAAGGGTGGAGTTTTGCCTCCGCCCTTGTGTGCTAATTCAGGTACGTACTTCTTTACGGTTACCAGGATAAACAACT
>CAVFND010000090.1:0-1015 GCA_963623615.1 Oscillibacter sp. ER4
CGTGTCGGGCCTGCTCGCGGTCGTCAGTATGGCATGTCTTCTCAAGATGAAATGCACGCCGTTTGTCGCCAAGCGGCTTTCAGAAAAATTCGGCAAGCTCTGGCTGGCGGCGGAGGTCATGTTGTTCGTCCTCGTCGGCGCGGCGGTCGATATCCGCTACATGGCGGGCGTGGGACTTGCGGCGGTCGGCATGATTTTCTCGGCGCTTATTTTCCGCGCCGTCGGCGTGTGCCTGTGCCTTGTCAAAACGCCGCTGACGGCGAAAGAGCGTCTTTTCTGCGTGTTTGCGTATCTTCCCAAGGCAACGGTGCAGGCGGCCATCGGCTCGGTGCCGCTTGCAGCGGAGCTGCCCTGCGGCAGCATCGTGCTGTCGGTCGCGGTGCTCGGCATCGTCATCACTGCGCCGCTCGGGGCGTTTTTGATGGATGCGGGTGCGCCGAAGCTGCTGAGTAAAGCGGGAGAATAAAGAAAAAGGACTTGGACAAAACCGTCCAAGTCCTTTTATGATGCAAAGTCAGCGCTCAGGTATCGAGCGTCATGCTCGTGCGCTCCATCACCACAACGAGAATGGGTACGAGGATGAGCTGCAAAGTGATGCCGGGGATGGCCGTTGTCACCGCGCCGGAGAGGAAGAGGGCGAGGCTGAACTCCGTGCCCTGAAGGCCCGCGAGCAGGAACTTCACAAGCCCCCACACAAGGCGGCCCGCGACCATCGCGGAGATGAGCGAGGCATAGATGCGCCAGCCCGTTTTCGGCAGTTTGCGATAGAGCAGACCGGCGACGGCACCGTAAGTCGCCATTTCAAACGCCATGGCGATGGCAACCCAAACGGGCGGCATGCCGAAGATCATCGAGCGCAGCAGCGGGGAGATAAAGCCGACTGCGAGTCCCCACGGCCAGCCGCACATGAAGCCGCACAGCAGCGCGGGCAGGTGCATGGGGCAGAGCATGGAGCCAATCTCGGGGATCTGGCCGGTCAAAAACGGCAGGACCATCGCAAGGGCGAGGTAGAGCG